>NZ_NHPF01000021.1:0-71468 GCF_002252925.1 Halorubrum sp. Ea8 | reverse complement strand
ATGTGGCTGAAGCCGAGCCCGAACCCGAAGATCAGGCCGCCGACGAGGATCAGCGGCATGAACAGGGGATGTCTCTCGTCGCTCACGCGTCGCTCCCTCCGGTCGCTCCCGTTCGCGCGGTTCGAGACGCGAGCGTCTCGCGGCTCACGTCCGTTCGCCGTTCGCCCTCCGAGGCGCTCACTCCGTTCGCGCCTCGCGTCTCGCACATCACGGACTCACCCCCAGCGCCGCGACGAGCTGTGCGGTCAGGATGGCGACCGCGAGGAACGTCGCCACGCCGACGAGCGACGTCTTCGACGCCGACCCGACGCCGCAGACGCCGTGCCCCGAGGTGCACCCCTTCCCGATTCGGGTTCCGATGCCGACGAGTATCCCGCCGAAGAACAGTCGCCACGGCTGGACGTCGGTCAGCCACAGGGTCACGCCCGCGAGCTCGTACGTCCGCCCGGTGGTTCCGGGCTGGTAGAGCGACGTCGTGATGACGCCCGACTGGACCGTCGCCGCGAACGCCGCGCCGCCGAGGACGATCCCGAGCGTGAACACGACGCGCCAGTCGCGAGAGCTCACGTACCGCCGGAACCGCGACTGCCCCGACACGTACGACAGCGTCGACTCGAGGAAGGTGCTCGCGCCGGCCGCGATCCCCGTCCCGACGTATATCACGACCGCGCCGAGGCCGACGAGCAGTCCGCCGACGGCGTACCGGCCGATCCCGTTCGGGAAGAGGTCGGCGGCCGCCTGTGCGACGAGTGGGTCAGGCATCGATGGCGGTCTCAGTCATCCGCGAGCGATTCCTGGCTCGCGGCGCAGTTGTTCGGGCCGAGTTCGAGGGTGAACGCCTCGTCGTCGTCGACGGCCTTCTGCCCGAGGTTCGTCGCGATGATGTCCTCGTAGTTGGCCGGCCGCGGCGGCATGTCCGAGAGGATGAGTTCGACGAACGCGTCCTCCTCCATCGTGAGCGCGTCCATCTCCTCGACGAGATCGCCGATCGGCGCGGTGTACGTGCCGTCGTCGGCCGGCACCGCGGCGTCGCTGAAGTGGGCGCCCCCGATCAGCGTGTCGTCGGGGAGCGGCAGGACGCGCTCCTGAAGCGATTCGTAGAGCATCCGTGCCGCGTCCGGCGCGCCGTCGTCGCCCTCTTCGAGGTCCGGGCGAGCGACGCTCTCGATGAACAGCCCGTCGCCGGTCGCGAGCAGGCTCTCGTCGACGAGGTACGAGGTCATCCCGGTCGTGTGGCCGGGCGTGGCGACGGTCTCGATCACCGCGTCGCCGACCGCGAAGGTGTCGCCGTCCTCGGCCTGGGTCAGCTCGTCGGCGTAGGTGACGCCGCGGTCGACCGCGGCCGCGGGGATGACGCCCTCGACGCCCGCCTCGTCGAGGTCGCGCACGCCCGAGATGTGGTCGGCGTGGACGTGGGTGTCGAACGCGTACCGCAGCTCGACGCCGAGGTCGTCGGCGTCGTCGAGGTAGCGGTCGGTGAACGCGCGGAGCGGGTCGATGACCGCCGCCTCGCCGTCGTCGTAGAGCAGGTACCCGAGACAGCCGGACGAGGGGCGCTGGTACTGCAGGAGCGTGCCGGCGCCGTCGTAGCCGGTGACTTCGACGGTCTCGTAGATACCGGCCCAGCCGTTCATGCCGTCTTCGAGGTGGTTCACGTCGTAGCCGCGCTCCGCGAGCTCCCCCGCGACGTACTCGCTGGCGCCGCCCTTCGCGCACAGGACGGTCACCTCGCGGTCCTCGGGGATCCGGTCGAGGACGTCCTCGTCGATCTCGTCGTCGAGGAACTCGTAGTACGGGACGTTGATGGAGGTGACGTTCTCGCCGTCGATGCGCCACTCCTCGTAGTCGGAGCCCATCCGCGTGTCGAGCAGCGTCAGGTCTTCGCCCGCGTCGATGCGTCCTTTCAGCGCTTCCGGTTCGATCGTCTCGACTTCGACATCCGGGGTCGGGAAATCGTCTGCGTCCATGTTGTACACCTCACTGTACCGGACGGGAATACAAAAGAGTTCGCATAGTAATTTAATAACCACACAATATAGAGTCGGGAGACAAACCGAAATAATGCGCTTCACACGTTTAGCAAGCGGCTCATGTGTCACCGCGGGATTATCGGCGTAACTGGTTGTTCGCGTCAAACACAAAAAACAACATTCTTTTAACGGTGGCGGAGGTATTGTGCAATAGCTCCAATACAGACCAACGGAGCAGATAACCAATGAGTGCCGAATACGATATCGCGGAGACGTTAGACGTGAAAGGCGCATCGTGTCCCATGCCGGTCGTGAAGACGAAGGGCGCGATCGACGAACTGGCCGAAGAGCAGGTCCTCGAAGTGCTGGCGACCGACCCGGGAAGCATGAGCGACATCGACGGCTGGGCCTCGGGTACCGCCGGCGTCGAACTCGTCGGTCAGGAGGAAGGCGACGACGTGTACAAACACTACGTCCGCAAGACGGAGTGACGATGAGTACCGACACATCGTCCCCGGACGGCGCGGACGCGGCGGCGGACGACGCGCCCTCGCGCGCCGAGCTGGCCGCGCGCGTCGACGAGTTGGAAGAGGCGCTCGCCGAGGCCACGGCCGAGGACGACGCGAAGAAGATGAGCATCATCGCCACGAAGGGGAGCCTCGACATGGCGTACCCGCCGCTGATCCTCGCCAGCACCGCCGCCGCCTTCGGCTACGACGTGACCGTCTTCCACACGTTCTGGGGGCTCGACATCCTGCATGAGGAGCGGTCGAAGAGCCTCAAGATGAGTTCCGTCGGCAACCCCAACATGCCGGTCCCGAACGTCGTCGGCGCGCTCCCCGGGATGGACCGCGTGACGACGCGGATGATGGAAAAGCGGATCGAGGACAACGACACCGCCTCGGTCCGGGAGCTCTTGGAGACGAGCCTCGACATGGGCGTCGAGTTCCAGGCCTGTCAGATGACCATCGAGTTGATGGGCTACGACGAGGACGACTTCTACGACGGCGTCACCACCGGCGTCGGCGCCGCGACGGCCCTGCAGGACATGGTCGAGGCCGACATCCAACTGCTCGTCTGATCTGCTCTCCGGACCGGCGTTCCGTCCCCCGATACCCGTCGTCCCCCTTTTGCGTCCCGCTCCCGCGCTCCGGTAGGCTCCGCTGAACCGAGTCGTCCGAATCGAGTTCGATCAGTCGGAGCCGAACCCGTACGCGGCCGGGTCGTGCATACGAGAACTGTCGCCGGAGCCTGCGCCCCCTCAGCGCTCTCCGTCGGCGCGCTCTCCGCCGGCGCGCTCCCGACCGATCGCTTTGGAGACGGCGAGCACGTAGCCCAGCCCGTACTGGATCTCGGGGTCGCGGATGCTCCGTGCCAGTCCGAGCGCGCCGACCGGCTCGGGATCGCTCCGGTGGGCGGCGCCGACTCCGTCGAGCATCGTCTTCACGCCGTCGCGGGCGTCGTCGTCCGCGGCCGTCTGCGCGACCTCGCCGAGCGCGGCCCCGGTGCCGGCCAGCGAGGTCACCATCTCGTCGTCGAGGGCGGCCGTCGCGAGCGACCCGACCTGCGCCAGCTCCGCCAGATCGTCCAACGCGCCGCTCCGCTGGAGCTCGGTCAGCGTCTCGAGCGCCTCGCGCAGTTCGTCGCCGTTCTCGCCGACCGCCGCGGCCAGCCCGACCGTCTCGTCGGTCGCGATCCCGTCCGCGGACTCCGCGAGGGTCGCGCCCGTCGCAGACAGCTCGCGGACCATCTCGTCGTCGAGCGCGTTCTCCCCGAGCGAGAGCACGTCGAGCAGCTCGTTGACGGCGTCGAGCCGCTCGACGAACTCGGCGACGGCCTCCGGGTTCTCCTCGATCGCCGCCTCGAGGTCGCTCCGCTCGGAGAACTGCTCTTCGGACATGGTCAGAGCAACCCCCGTGCGGTGAGCCAGTACGACTCGTTGTACGCCAGCTTCGACCAGTGGAGCTTCTGCGAGGGCGGCGCCGGCGACGGCGGGTTCTCGTAGTCGAACTCGACGAACGAGGCCGCGTCCATGCCCGTCTCGATGAAGCACAGCGTCTTGCCGTCGTAGGTGGCGGTCGCCGGCCGCCCGCGGACGTCGCTGGCGAGCCGCTCCCCGACGACCCCGGCCTGGTAGTGCGCCACGCTGCCGGCGTTCGGAACGCCGGTGGCCGCGGTGTCGCCGAGCGCGTAGACGTCGTCCGCGGCCTCGGCCTCGAGCGTGTGTTTATTCACGTCGACCCAGCCGTCGTCGCCGAGCCCAGCCTCCTCGATCAGGTCGACGCCGGCGTGCGGCGGGATCGACACGAGGAGGTCGTAGCCGAGCTCGGTCCCCTCCATCGAGGTGATCGTCCCCGCGTCGGGGTCGACCGACTCGGCGTTGAAGAACGTCTCCACGTCGATGCCGCGCTCGTCCATGATCGGCCTCGCCCACTCCGCGATGTGGGGGTTGCCGTGGACGCGCTGGATCGGGTACGTGTAGGTGACCTCGACGTCCTCGCGGAGCCCGCGCTTCCGGAACCAGTCGTCGATCATGAAGACGAACTCGAGGGGCGCCGCGGGGCACATGTGGGGCGTGCCGACGACGCTCAACACGATCTCGCCCTCGGTGAACGACAGCAGCTCGTCCCGGAGCTCGGTCGCGCCCGACTCGCTGTAGTAGTCGTGTCCGCCCTCCGCGAGGCCGGGGATCCGTTCGGGCTCCAGCGTCGACCCCGTCGCTAACACGAGGTAGTCGTACTCCATCGACGGGCCGTCGTCGAACCGGAGCCGCTTGGCGTCGGTGTCGACGTCGCTCACGCGGTCGATCCGGAGGTCGACCGCGTCGTCGACCAGCTCGTCGAGGCGCCGGCGGCCGTCCGCCGGCTCGCGCTGACCGAAGGGGACGTACAGCCACACCGGCTTATACACCTGCTCGGGGCCGTCGTTGACGAGGGTGACCTCCACGTCGCCGGCGTCGAGCTCCGGTTCGAGGCGGTCGGCGAGGTCGTTCGCGAGGACCGAACCGCCGGTCCCGCCGCCGACGATGACGATGCGTTCCGTCATGCTTTCTCCACGTAGAACGCGGCGTGGTCGTCGCGCTCTTCGACGGCGAGCAGCTCGTTCCCGGACTCCTCGGCCCACTCCGGGACGTCGGTGTGCGACTGCTCGTTGTCGCTCAAGAGCCGTATCACCGCGCCGGAGTCGACGCCCCGGATCGCGCCGATGAGGTCCATCAGAGGACCGGGGCAGGCGGCGCCTCTGGAATCGACGGTCTCGTCTGGTTCTATCTCCGTCATAGATGTAAGTTGGAGCCGGTTGGCATTAGTATTGCGCTCCAATTCCAAGTCCGTGAAAAACCGGTCGACAAGGCGCGCCGCGGACGACTCGTACGACGCGGACGCCCGCGTCAGATCACCTCGTGTCACCCGACTTCACCCCGATTCGCCTCACCGCTCCGACGCCGCCGCCCACGCCGACGGGAGCCGCGCGTAGACGACGGCGTTGCCGACGAGCGCGTCGACGGGCACGTACTCGTCTGCGGCGTGGACGGTGTCGGTTCCGAGCGCGAACTCGACGGTCGGAATCCCGGCGTTTCGGAGCGTCTTCGCGTCCCCGCCGCCCGTCGCGCTCCGCCGGAAGACGGGCTCGCCCGTGACGTCGGCCGCCGTCGACGCCACCGCCTCGACCAGCGGGCTGCCGGAGGGCTCCGCGGTGCCGACGCTCCACGAGACGTCGGTGATCGTTATGCCCTCGCAGCCGGCGACGCAGGCCCGGATCCGGGAGAGCACGTCGGGCGTCGAGACGCCCGCGGTCAGGCGCACGTCGACCTCGGCCCGAGCCGACTCCGGGACGCTGTTTATCGCGTCGCCGCCCTCGAGGACGCCGAGGTTGATCGAGGGGTAGCGGAACAGCTCTCGGGCGGCCTCCTCGCCCATCGCCGGGGCGTAGTAGTCGACAGACTCCTCGACGATCGGCTCGACGTCGGCGCCGACGTCCAGCCGCTCGGAGCCGAAGCGGTCGCGCAGTTTCTCTACGGCGCCGTAGAGGCGGTCGATCGCGTTGACACCGAGGGTCGGCCGGGAGCCGTGAGCCCCCTCGCCGCTCGCCGCGAGCGTCAGCCAGATGCTGCCGCGGTCGGCGACCGTGACCGAGTGCCGGCCCGCCTCGCAGGTGGGCTCGCCGATCACGCAGGCGTCCGCGTCGAGGCGCCCGGCCTCCAACAACGCCGGCAGTCCCGCGTCGCCGCCGACCTCCTCGTCGCTCACGAGCGCGAACAGCAGGTCGACCGGCGGCTCGGCGTCGGTCACCGCGAACGACCGGACCGCGAACAGCATCGACGCCACGGCGCCCTTCATATCGGTCGCGCCGCGGCCGTAGACGCGGTCGTCCGCGAGCTCGCCGAGCGGGTCGCGGGTCCACGCGCCGGCGTCGAACGGCACCGTGTCGAGGTGGCCGTTGTACAGCAGGGTCCGGTCGGACTCCCCGGCGACGCGAACGAGGAGGTTCGGCTTCGCCGGGTCGACCGCGAAGCGCTCGACATCGACCGGAAGGGGGTCGAGGAATCGCTCGATCGCGTCGACCACCGCTCGCGTGTCGCCCGGCGGGTTCGAACTGTCGACCGCGAGGAGGTCGAGCGCGAGGTCGGTCAGCTCGGCGCGGTCGTCTCGGACGTGCGCGACCGGCGGCGCGTCGCTCATCGGCGACCGAGCCCCCGACTCGGTTCGGATCCGTTCATCGGTCCGGACTGCTCACGCGTGCTCCTCGATCGCGGAGCGGAGGCGCGACTCGTCCTGCATTCCGACGAGGCGCTCGACCTGCTCCCCGTCGGCGAACAGCAGGAGCGTCGGGACGCCGCGGACGCCGTACTCGGCGGCGAGCCCCTGGTTCGCGTCGACGTCCACCTTCGCCACGGTCGCGTCGGTCTCGGCGGCGATCGACTCGACGACCGGTTCGAGCATCTGGCACGGGCCGCACCAGTCGGCGTAGAAGTCGACCAACACGACCGACCGCTCGGAGACGGTCTCGCTCAGTTCCGCCTTCCCGGCGACCGGAACGGGCTCGGAGGGACTCGTCGACTCCGTCTCGTCGGTCGCTTCCGTCCCGTCTCGGTTCCGAAGCTCCTCGAGCTTCCGTCGTCGGATCTCCTCGATCTCTTCGGCCATCGGCGCCACGTACGGTCCGTGCCGACTTAGATGTTTGCGTGATTAACACAATATTGGTCCGCTCGACCGAACCGCGCGCCGCGACGCTGCCGCGACGCCGCCCTTGCCGCCGGTCGGGGGCGGAGTCGGTCAGGCCTCCTCCGCGGTCGGCAGCGTGATCCGGAGGACGGTCCCGGTCGGCTCGTTCTCCAGCAGTTCGAACGTCCCGTCCGACGTCTCGACGGTCCAGTAGATTATCCAGAGCCCGAGCCCCTGCGTGTGGACGAGCGCCGTCTCCGCCGAGCCCTCGATCGCGTCCACCTCGTACCCCGGGATCCCCGCTCCGGTGTCGGCGACCTCCACGACCGCCGCTCCCGCCCGGTCGGTGCGGAGCGTGACGGTGACCGCGACGTCGGTCGGCGTGTGCTCGGCCGCGTTGCGGAGCGCCTCCTCGATCGCCGTCGGAAGCGCCGGGTGCGACGACACGCGCGGGTCGCCGTCGAACTCGGTCCCGATCGACACGTCCGGATACGCCGCCGCGACCGCGTCGATCCGCTCCTCCAAGAGCTCCCGGAGGCGGAACGTCTCGCGCTGGTCGGTGTTCCAGATCGAGACGATCTCCCGCGTGCGGTCGGTCGTCTCGAGGAGACCGTTCAGGTGCGTCCGCGCGGTTCGCACGTCCTCGGCCGTCTCCGGGCCGTGGTCGCGCCGTTCGATCCTGTCCAAGTTGCCGAGCGCGACGCAGAGCTCGTTGCGGAGGTTGTGCCGCAGCACGCGCTGGTTGATCGTCAGCAGCTTCGTCAGGTCGCGGGCCTCGCTGAGCCGCTCGTCGGCCTCGACCGCGTACAGCCCGCCCCGGATCCCGACCGCGGAGCCGAGCGCGGTCGCGAACGCGAGGAGGAAGGAGAGCTCCCCCTCCTGTCCCTCCACCGCCCATATCAGCCAGACGGCGAACGCGAGGAGGGCGAACGACCCGGCCACGGTGACCGCCAACCGCAGCGCCCGCCACTTCCCCGAGCGGGATATCGGCCGGTTCGGAAGCTTGTACGCCGTCGCGACCACCAAGAGGGCGATACCGCAGATCACGAACGCCTCCAGTCCCGTCCCGAGCCCCTCGCCCTCGGTCGCGAGGTGAGCGAGGCCGAGCCCGAAACAGAGCGCCCCCAGCGCGCAGACTCCGTGCTGCGGACGGATCCGAAGACGTGGGAGCGACACGGGTGGGTATACGAACAGTGGTATAAAGAATTTGGCCTGTCGGGCGGCGTACCCGCGAGCGACAGCGGATGAGTAAAAATCAGTCTAACGACACGTATCGGGCCAGACGCCACCGGGCCCCGGTGATCGGATCCCCGTCGTAGGCCGCCCGGGTCGCGCCTACCGGTCGGTCTCGTAGCCGTCGAGCCAGCCCGTCACGGCTCCCTTGAGCGCTCCGGTCGTACTCCCGAGATTCAGCAGCTGGTAGCCGTTCGCCGCCTTCTCGTCGACGTCGTCCGCGTCGAACCCGAGCCCGCCGAGGGGCACGTCCGCGGCGACGGCCTTCGACCGGACCGTCTCGACAGCCTCCCGGACCTCCGGATGGCCGATCTCGCCGGGATGGCCGAGCGAGACCGACAGGTCGAACGGCCCGACGAAGACGAAGCCGAGCTCCGGGACCGCGAGGATGTCGTCGAGGTTCGCGACGGCCGCCTCGGTCTCGATCGTCGCGCCGACGAGCGCCTCCGCGTCCTCGGTCGCGATGTAGCCGTCGGCGAGCCCCCAGCGGCGGGCCCGCGGCGAGCCCCCAGCGGCGGGCCCGCGGCGAGCCCAGCCCGCGGTCCCCCGGCTCGCCGCCGTACTCGAACCGCGCCGACTTGACCGCCGCCCGCACCTCCTCCGGACCCTCGACGCGCGGGAGGAACACGTTCCGCACGCCCGGGTCGAGCGCCTTCCGGACGAGGGCCGGGTCGGTGCTCGGGAGCCGCACGAGCAGCTCCGTGTCGGTCGCCTCGGCCGCGCGGAGCAGGTCCTCGATCCGGCCCGCGTCCCACGGATCGGGGCCGCCGTGTTCGAGGTCCAGTCAGACGACGTCGAGGTCGAGGTCGCCGTCGAGCTCCACGAGCCGCGGGCTGTACGCGTTCTCGAGCGCGGCGAGCGCGACGTCGCCCTCGTCGAAGGCGGTCGCCAGATCGTTTGTCGACGGTGAGTCCGTCATCGCCCGTCGGTTCGCCTCGATTCGGCATACGTCTACCGACCGGGACGACTCCCGAACCGCACCCGCCGCGGCCGTGCCGTCCGATTGATTCTATCGCTCAGGTGAGTAATTTTATAATGACCCCTGACATGTAGTACTGTATCGTGTGTCGGGAGATGAAGCGCGAGCCGGCGTGGGTATCGGCGATCCGGTTGGCGATGTTAGAGGGGCGCGTCACCGTCGACGCCGTGATCGAGGAGGCGAACCTGATCGAGGGCCGCGAGCGCACCGTCAGCGACGTGTTGGAGACGATGTGTGAGCGCGACCTGCTCGCCGCCGTCGACGTCGGCGCGGACGCCGAGACCGACCTCTACGTCCCGGGGCCGGTACTGATCGAATCGGACCGGTTCGACTTGGACTTCGACCGGGCCTCCGAGGGGGGCGCCCACCGCTGGAACTCCGCCGTCTGACTTCCGAGCGCGTTCCGGAGGCCGCCACCCGATCTCCGCTCGTCGCCGCTACGCGCTACCGTAGCGTAAACTATGTCCCCGCTACGCCGTAAGGTGGAGATCGATGGGTAACCTCACGGACACCAAAGTGTCGGAAAAGAACCTGACGACGGTCCCGAAGCCCGTTCGAAACTTCCTCGACGTCGGCGCCGGCGACCGCGTGGAGTGGCACGTCGAGGACGGGAACATCGTGGTCAAGAAATCGACGCCCGAGGAGTAGACGCCGGCCGGTCGAACCGCGCTCGGAACCCGGGCGAGTCGCGGCCGTCGCCCGTCCCTCGGTCGGTCGATCAGCCGCCTCCCGCTCGGTCGATCAGCCGTCCCCCGAACCGCCCTCCGGGAGGTCGGTCGGCCGGTCCACGTCTCGGCGGACCCCCGGGTCGTCGACGGCGACGAGCGCGCTCGCGTCGTCCGCGAGCAGGATCTCGCGGCCCCCCACGTCCCCGTCGACGTCGGCGAGCCGGTCGAAGAACCGCCGGTCGAACAGCACGGGGTTCCCCCGGTCCCCCTCGTGGGCGGCCGCGAGGGCGTCGCCGGCGCCCGCGGCGTGCGCCGCGACGAGCGTCTCGACGGTCTCCGGGTCGACGAACGGCATGTCGCCGAGCGCGATGACCGCGGCGTCGACGTCCGCCCCTCCTCCGGTGCCGTCTTCTCCCTCCCGAAGCGCGTCGATCCCGGCTCGGACCGAGGTCGACTGCCCCGCCTCGTACGCGTCGTTGTCGACGGTTTCCACGGGGAGATCGGCGACGGCCGCCCGGACTCGACCGGCCTCGTGTCCGACGACGACGACCACCGGGTCCAGCCCGGCGTCGACCAGCG
The DNA here is from genome assembly GCF_002252925.1 of Halorubrum sp. Ea8. Lineage (NCBI taxonomy): Archaea > Methanobacteriati > Methanobacteriota > Halobacteria > Halobacteriales > Haloferacaceae > Halorubrum > Halorubrum sp. Ea8. The sequence continues at coordinate 60,877 of NZ_NHPF01000021.1, read as the reverse complement.
TCCGAGCGGCGCGTCGGACCACCGGCTCGCCGTCGACGGTCGCGAGGAGCTTGTTGGCGTCGCCGAAGCGGCTGCTCGTCCCCGCGGCGAGCAGCACGCCGGCGACTCGGGCCCGAGCGGTGCCCTCCCCCTGGAACGGCGGCGTCGCGAGCGGGAGCCCCTCGTCGGTCATCGCTCGACGACGGGGTACGGGACGACGTCGACCGCCTCGCCGGCCGACAGCGCCGACTCGGTGAGCACGAACCCGTCGGCGCGCGTCGCCCGCGTGCTCGACGAGAGCACGCTCGGGTCGAACGTCTCGTCGTAGACGGCGAGCGGCGAGTCGACGTGGCCGAGCGGCGTCGCCTCGCCCCCGTCGAGCGTCACCGGGACGGCGTAGGTGAACCCCGGGACGGAGATGCCGACGTCGCTCGTCACCGCGGCGTCGACGGTCGGGAGCGCGGTGTTCCCGGTGAAGAAGGGGCGCGCGACCAGCGAGGTCACGGCGTGCGCGCCGACCGGCTTGCCGGGGATCGCGAAGACGACGGCGTCGCGGTCGTCGAGCGTCGCGACCGCGATCGGCTTGCCCGGTCGCAGCGCGACCCGGTGGAAGTGCACGGTGCCGAGTTCGCGGAGCGCCCGGACGACGTAATCCTTGTCGCCGACGCTCGTGCCCCCGGTCGTCATCACGACGTCGTGGCCGGCGGCGAGCCCGGCGATCCGGTCCCTGACGCGCTCGTACTCGTCGGGGACGGTGCCCTCGTACGTCGCCTCCGCGCCCCACCCGCGGACGAGCCCCGCGAGCATCGGCGAGTCGAGGTCCGTGTGGCGCCCCTCGTGGATCTCCGTGCCTGTCGCCAGCAGGCCGACCGAGAGCCGCTCGACGACCGGGACCTCGTCGATCCCGAGGTCGCCGAGCAGGACCGCGTCCTTCGCGCCGAGCCGCTCGCCGGCCGCGAACAGCCGCTCGCCGGCCGCGACGTTGCTGCCGCGCTCGTAGACGTACGTGCCGGGCTCGGTCGGCGAGCCGTCGAGCCGGCCGTCCTCCACGGTCGCCTGCTCCTGCTTGAGGACGGCGTCGGCCCCGGCGGGAAGCGGCGCGCCCGTGAAGATACGGACGGCCTCGCCGTCGCCGAGCGCGGACGGGTCGGACTCCGGGAACACCTCCCGGTCGACCAGCTCGTACGGGTACCCCTCGGTCGCGTCGAAGGCGTAGCCGTCCATCGTGGCGTGGCTCCGGGCCGGCACGTCGTCGGGGGCGTCGACGGGCTCCGCGAGGGTGCGACCGGAGACCCGATCGAGCGAGACCGACTCGACGTCCCACCGGTCGAGCCACTCCTCGCGGAGGTCGCGGACGCGCTCCGCGGCGGCTCTCAGCGGGGTGATCTCGCCGTGACCGTGGCCGTTGTCCCCGTCGCCCCCGTCGTCGACACGCCCGTCTCCGTCGCCCTCGTCGTCGACACGCCCGTCGCCGTCAGGTTCGTCGTCGGTACCGTTCATCCGCTTCCTCCGCGTCGTTCGCGGTCGATATCGGCGCATCCGGGCGATCCTTCATGGTCAATAAGGTTTATTATGATGGTACAGAGTATCATTGCCGTGGTAATAGTATGCTCATAGTAGGGGGGTATAAAAGATGACGGTGACGGACGGTCGAACGACGGCGGAAGCGGCGACCGGGGGGTGTCGCTGATGGAGTTCGACGGCGAGTTCGAGCTCGACGGCGTCCCGCCGGAGAAGGCGTGGGTCGTCCTCTCGGACCCGGTCGCGGTGCGCGACTCGCTGAAGGGGTGTAAGTACATCACCCCGATGGACGACTCGTTCGAGTGGGACTCCTACGAGGCGGAGGAGGACGTCCCGACGCTGCCGGAGGCGGAGGCCGACGACGTCGCCGCCCGGGCGTTCCGGGCCGGGCAGGACTACGCGGCGCTGATGCAGGTCGGCGTCGGCAGCGTGAAGCCGAAGTTCGAGACGACGGTGACGATCGAGGACCGCGACGAGGAGACCTTCGAGATGACGGCCACCGGCTCCGGCTCCGCGAGCGGGAGCAGCTTCAGCATGAACTCCGGGATGCACATCCATCCGCAAGAGGACGGCGACGGCTCCCAAATCGAGTGGTGGACCGAGGCCGACATCTCCGGTCGGATCGCGCAGCTCGGCGGCCGCGTCATCAACCCGGTCGCCAACAAGATCGTGAACAACTTCTTCACCTCGATCGAGTCGCAGATGACCGATGTCGAGGAGACGGACTCGGGGGTCACGGACAAGATCCGGGGGATGTTCGGATGAAGTCCGCACCGTTCGAGCACCACGAACCCGAGACGGTCGACGAGGCGGTCAGCCTGTTGGAGAGCCTCGACGACCCGACGATCCTCGCCGGGGGACAGAGCCTCGTACCGATGCTGCGGTTCCGGCTCGCGAACCCCGACGTGGTCGTCGACATCAACGGCATCGACTCGCTCGACTACCTCCGCGAGGAGGACGGCTCCCTCCGGCTCGGCGCGCTCGCGCGCCACGCCGACGTCGAGGACTCGGACCTGATCGACGAGAAGTACGGCAGCTTCGCCGACGCCGCGCCGCTGGTCGCCGACCCGCAGATCCGGAACCGCGGCACGGTCGTCGGCTCCGTCGCGCAGGCCGACCCGAAGGGCGACTGGGGGAGCATCCTCCTCGCCCACGAGGGCGAGGTGATCGCCACCGGTCCGGACGGAGACCGGGCGATCCCGGCGGACGAGTTCTTCCTGCTCCCGTACGACACGACGCTCGGCGAGCAGGAGCTGATCACCGAGATCCGCGTCCCCGAGCCCGGGCCGAACGAGGGGAGCGCGTACCACAAGCTGAAGCGCAAGACCGGCGACTACGCGATGGCGGGCGTCGGCGTCCGGCTCGTCTTCGACGACGACGGCGTCATCGAGTCGGCCGGGATCGGAATGACCGCCGTCGACATCACGAACGCGCGGGCGACGGACGCCGAGGAGCACCTCGAAGGCGAGCGGCCCAGCCCCGACCTGTTCGCGACGGCGGGCGAACTGGCCGCCGAGCAGTCGAATCCGGAGTCTGACGAACACGGCGGCGCCGACTACAAGGAGCGGATGGTCGACGTCCTCACCCAGCGCGCGCTGGGCGACGCCGCCGAGCGCGCTGGCACGGTGACGGTCGAACGGAGGGTCACACAGTGACTGACGAACGCGAGATCACGCTGACGGTCAACGGCACCGAGCACACGGTCGAGGTCGAGCCGCGGCGCCTGCTCGTCCACGCGATCCGAGAGGACCTGGACATGACGGGCACGCACATCGGCTGTGACACGGGCAACTGCGGCGCCTGCACCGTGCTGAAGGACGGCGAGCCGATCAAGTCCTGTCTGATGTTCGCCGCGCAGGCCGACGGGGCGGAGATCCTCACCGTCGAGGGGATGGAGGACCTCCCCGAGGCCGACGACATCCACCCGCTCCAGGAGGGGTTCCGGGAGGAGCACGGCCTGCAGTGCGGCTACTGCACCCCGGGGATGCTGATGGCGGGCAAGGCGCTGCTCGACGAGCATCCGGACCCGGACGAGGAGACGATCCGCGACGCGATCAGCGGCAACCTCTGTCGCTGTACCGGCTACCAGAACATCGTCCGCTCGATCGAGTACGCGGCCGCGGAGCTGGAGAACCGGGCCGCCGCCGACGGCGGCGCGGTCGCGGTCGACGGCGCGACGGACGGGGGGCCCGCGGCGTCGCCCGAGGGCGGCCACGCGGCCCCCGAGTTCGGCGGCGACGCGGACACGTTCTGCGGCCGCGAGGACTGCTGCGGCGGCCCCGACGAGGCGGACCCGTTCGACCGCGACGCGCTCCTCGATGACGCGGACGACGCGGACGGCACTGGCGACGCGGACGTCACGGGCGACGCCGACGCGGGCGCCGATGCGACCGACCGAGGTGACACCAAATGAGTAGCGAACCAGACACGCCGGACGCGGAAACGGAGTATCAGCACGACGAGGACGGCGGACCCGACCCGGAGAAACACTGCGGCCACGGCCGCGGCGGCATGGGCGAGGAGGTGACGCGCAAGGAGGACAAGCGCTTCATCACCGGCCGCGGCAACTACGTCGACGACATCAAGAAGCCGGGCATGCTCCACTGCGAGATCGTCCGGAGCCCACACGCCCACGCCCGGATCGAGGAGATCGACGGCTCCCGCGCCGAGGCGATGGACGACGTCGTCGCCGTGCTGACGGCCGAGGACTTACTGGAGCACGACCTCGCGACGATGCCGACGCTGATGGACGACACGCAGGACGTGCTCGTCAACGACAAGGTGAAGTTCCAGTCGCAGGAGGTCGCGGCCGTCATCGCGAAGGACCGCTACGCGGCGAAGGACGGGGCCGAGAAGGTCGAGGTCGACTACGACGTGCTCGACCCCGTCGTCGACGCCGAGGAGGCGCTCGAAGCGGACGCGCCGCTGGTCCGCGACGAGCTCGACGACCAGGAGGACAACCACATCTTCGACTGGGACACGGGCGACGAGGAGGCCACCGACGAGGTGTTCGACCAGGCCGACGTCACCGTCGAGGAGGACATGCTGTACCAGCGGCTCCACCCCGCGCCGATCGAGACGTGCGGCGCGGTCGCCGACTGGGACCCCGGGATGGACAAGATGACCGTCCACATGACGTCGCAGGCGCCCCACGCCCACCGCACCCTGTTCTCGCAGGTGTCGGGGATCCCGGAGCATAAGGTCCGGATCGTGAGCCCCGACGTCGGCGGCGGGTTCGGCAACAAGGTACCGATCTACCCGGGGTACGTCGTCGCCGCGGCGGCGTCGTACGTCCTCGAACAGCCGGTGAAGTGGATCGAAGAGCGCTCCGAGAACATCCAGACGACCGGGTTCGCCCGCGACTACGACATGACCGGCGAGCTCGCCGCCACCGAGGACGGCGTCATCGAGGGCGTCAAGGTCGACGTGCTCGCCAACCACGGCGCGTACAACGCGGCGGCCCAGCCGTCGAAGTTCCCGGCCGGCTTCTTCAACATCTTCACCGGCTCGTACGATATCGAGGCCGCGTACGGGTCGCTGACGGCCGCGTTCACCAACACCGCGCCCGGCGGCGTCGCCTACCGGTGCTCGTTCCGCGTCACGGAGGCGGTGTACCTCATCGAGCGCATGGTGAAGGTGCTCGCCGACGAGCTCGACCTGGACCCGGCGGAGATACGCCGGCGGAACTTCATCCCCTCGGACGCGTTCCCGTACGAGTCGGCGACGGGCTGGAACTACGACTCCGGGAACTACGAGAAGGCGCTCGACAAGGCCCTGGAGATGGCCGACTACGAGCACTACCGCGAGGAGCAGCAGCGACGGATCGACGAGGACGCGGACAAGCTCATCGGCATCGGCATCTCCTCGTTCACGGAGGTCGTCGGCGCCGGGCCCGGCAAGCAGTGCGACATCGCCGGCATCGAGATGTTCGACTCCGCGGACCTGCGCGTGAACCCGACCGGCAACGCCGTGTTGCGGGTCGGCGTCCAGACGCAGGGGCAGGGCCACGAGACCACCTTCGCGCAGATCGTCGCCGAGGAGCTCGGGATGGACGTGGACTCGATTACGGTCGAGCACGGCGACACCGACACCGAGCCGTACGGGCTCGGGACGTACGGCTCGCGGTCGACGCCCGTCGCGGGCGCGGCCGCCGCCGTCGCCGCGCGCAAGGTGCGCGACAAGGCGAAGTCGATCGCCGCCAACGAGCTGGAGGCCGCCGAGGAGGACATCGAGTGGGACCGCGAGTCCGGCGAGTTCCACGTCGCCGGCGCGCCCGACCGCTCGATCACCATCACGGAGATCGCGGCCGGCGCCTACATGAACCACCCCGGCGACGAGGAGCCCGGGCTGGAGGCCGTGAACTACTACGACCCGCCGGAGATGACGTACCCGTTCGGCTCGTACATCGTCGTCGTCGAGGTCGACCGCGAGACCGGCGAGGTCGACTTCGAGAAGTTCGTCGCGGTCGACGACTGCGGGAACCGCATCAACCCGATGATCATCGAGGGGCAGATCCACGGCGGACTCGCGCAGGGGATCGGCACCGCGATGTTAGAGAAGGTCACCTACGACGACAACGGCAACGTCACCGGCGGCGACTTCATGAACTACCTGCTGCCGACGGCCAACGAGATCCCGAACTTCGAGACGGGACACACCGTCACGCCGTCGCCGCACCACCCGATCGGCGCGAAGGGCGTCGGCGAGTCGCCCACGGTCGGGTCGCCGCCGGCGATCGTCAACGCCGTCGTCGACGCGATGAGCCACGCCGGCGTCTCCCACGTGGAGATGCCGATGACGCCGGACGTCGTCTGGGAGACGCTCGACGAGGCGGGACTGGCCCACCAGCCCGCCCACAACGTCGAGTTCGACCTCGGCGACGGCGCCGAACCGGCCGACGACTGAGCCGCACGCAGCCAGCCGCGCGTCGCCCTCGGTCGCGCCGGCCCACCGACCGGCCGCGACGGCCGCCCGTTCGGCCGACTCGCCCGGGGGCGGCGGGACCGCTTCCACCAACTGATGACACACGACGAGACCGAACACGACGAGACCGAGCACGGCGAGGCCGACGAGCCCGCGATCGACGGGGGCGAGCGGCCCGAACGCGACGAACCGAGCGGGACCGCGACGGGGACCGACGACGGCGACGTCTCCGACCTGGAGGCGGCGCTCGCCGAGCGCGGCGAGCCGTACGCGCGGGCGACGATCGTCCGGCGCGAGCCGCCGGTGTCGGCCAACGTCGGCGACCGCGCGGTCGTCACCGCCGACGGCGAGATCCACGGGTGGGTCGGCGGCGCGGCCTGCGCGCAGTCGATCGTGGCGACGCAGGGCGCGGCGGCGATCGAGGAGGGGAGCCCCCGGCTCGTCGGGATCGCGCCCGACCCCGACACCGTCGACCGACCCGGGCTCGACGCCTTCCCGATGACGTGTCACAGCGAGGGCGTGCTGGAGCTGTTCATCGAGCCCGTGACGCCGACGACCGAACTCGTCGCAGTCGGCGACTCGCCGGTGACCCGGTCGCTCGCGCGGCTGGCCGACGAGCTCGCCGTCGACGTGACGCTCGTCGTCGCCGACGCCGACGCCGACCGCGACGTGCCGGCGTCGACGCGGGTGCTCGACACGGTCGACCACGAGGCGATCGCCGACGCCGTCGGCCCCGGGCCGCTCGTCGTCGTCGCCTCGATGGGCGAGTACGACGCGCGCGGCGTCGCCGCCGGGATCCTCGCGGACGCGCCCTACGTCGGTCTCGTCGCCAGCGACGAGCGGGCGGCCGAGGTGACCGAGCGCGCCGCGGGGCTGCTCGACAGCGACGTGGGCGACGTCGTCGCGGCGGTGACGAACCCCGCCGGCGTCGACGTGGCGGCCTACACCCCGGCGGCGATCGCGGCGAGCCTGCTCGCCGAGGTCGTCGGCGAGCGGTCGAAGGCGAGCTCGGTGCGGGCAGGCGGGGCGCGCGGCACGGGCGGCGCTGTCGGCACGGGCGATACCGCTGCAGTCGATTCGGCTGACGACGACGGAAGTGACGACAGGACCGCCGAGATGGATGACGGAAGCGACGACAGGACCGCCGCGGCCGACGACGCGACCGCGATCGACCCGGTCTGCGGCATGACCGTCGACCCGGCGACGGCGGACGCCTCGGTCGAGCACGACGGCGAGACGTACCACTTCTGCTGTCACGGCTGCGCCGACTCGTTCGCGAACGACCCGGCGTCGTACCTCGAGGGGGCAGAGGCGTGAGCGGGGAGCTCGACGCGGGCCCCTTCGACTCGCTCACCGAGGAGGAACTGCGCGAGCGCTTCGAGGCGACCGACTACGTCGCCGACGACCGCACTGTGACGACGGTCGATCTGGCGCTCCGCTTGGGGCGCCCGCTCCTCGTCGAGGGGCCGCCCGGAAGCGGGAAGACGGAGCTCGGCAAGACGCTCGCGGAGGGGTTCGACACGGAGCTGATCCGCCTCCAGTGTTACGAGGGGCTCACCGCCGAGAACGCCCTCTACGAGTGGAACTACACCAAACAGCTGCTCGCCGTGCAGGCCGACGAGGGCACGGTCGCCGGCGGCGCCGCGACGAACGGCGACGCCGGAGCTGTCGGCGAGCGCGACGGGGGCGGCGTCGCCGACGCGGTCAGCGGCGGCGACGCCGCCGGCTCGGTGTTCGGCGAGGAGTACCTCCTCGAACGCCCCCTGTTGCGCGCGCTCCGCAGTTCGGAGGGGCGCCCGCCGGTGCTGCTGATCGACGAGATCGACCGCGCGGACGAGGAGTTCGAGGCGTTCCTCCTTGAGCTGCTCTCGGACTTCCAGGTGTCGATCCCGGAGTACGGAACCGTGAGCGCGTCGACGCCGCCGATCGTGATCCTCACGTCGAACCGGACGCGGGGGCTGAGCGACGCGCTGAAGCGGCGGTGCCTCTACCTCCACGTCGAGCCGCCGTCGTTCGAGACGGAGTACGAGATCGTCCGCCGGAAGGTGCCCGAGCTCGACGCCGCGGTCGCCGCCGAGGTGTGCTCGGTGGTCGAGCGCCTGCGCGAGGAGTCGTTCCTCAAGCGCCCGGGCGTCGCCGAGACGCTGGACTGGGCGCGCGCGGTCGCCGCGCTGCGCCACGACGACGCCGACGAGCCGCTCGCGCCGGACGAGATCGAGCGGACGATCGGCTGCCTGCTGAAGGAGGCGGAGGACGTCGGTCGCGTCGACGCGGAACTGCTCGAACGGCTCCACGACGCCGCGAGCGCGGCGGCCGAGCGGACCGAGTGACCATGGCGCGCTCCGACGGCACCGCGACGGAGACGCCCGACTTCCCGGCGGCGAGGGAGCACCTGCTCACGGAGCTGATCCGGTTCGTCGCCGTGCTTCGGCGCGACGGCGTCGCCGTGCCGGCCTCCGGCGCCCTCGACGCCGCCCGCGCGATCGCGGCGGTCGGCCTGACAGACGAGCGTCGGGTCGAGGCGGCGCTGCGAGCGAGCCTGCTCTCCGAGACCGCCGACGGCGACCCCTTCGCCGAGGCGTTCCCGACGTTCTGGCACCGCCTCCGGAGCGGCCTCGACCGGATCGCCACCGCCCACGACGGTCCGTCGCCGGAGTCCGAGGAGGGGGACGACGGCGAGGACCGAACGGGGGACGAGGCGGGGCCGACCGCCGGCTCCGACGCCGACGACGCGGAGGAGCCCGGCCTGCTCGACGGCGCGGAGCCGCCGGAGATGGACGCCGACGGCGACGGCGACCCCACCGTCCGGATCCCGACCGACCGCCGCCACGCCGCCGGCGATCGGCCGACCGGGGAGCCGCGCGAGGAGACGGACGGGCGCCGGTACAGCGCGGTCGGCGAGAGCGCGCTCGTCGAGGCGGACGTGCCGGCGCCGTCGAGCGCGGACCGCGCGGCCGCGGAGCGGTTCGTCGACGCGCTCTCGTCGCTGCCCGGGCGGCGCCGCCGGCGCTCCCCGACCGGACCGAACGTCGACGCGCGCGGCGCGCTGCGGGCGAGCCTGCAGACCGGCGGCGCGCCGATCGACCTCCCGCGCGACGCGCCGACGCCGAGCGAACTGCGGTGCTGTCTGCTGGTCGACGTCAGCGGGTCGGTGCTCGACACGATCGACCGGAGCGCGCTGCTCGGGCTCGGTGAGCGGGTCGCGGCGAGCGCCCGCGACGCCCGCGTCTTCCTCTTCGACACCGACCTCGCGGAGGCGACGGCGGCGTTCGCGGACCCGGGCGGCGAGCCGGCCGAGGCGCTCCGCGCCGCGCAGATCGAGTGGGGCGGCGGCACCAAGATCGGGGGCGCGTTCGACGCGCTGCGGCGGACCGCGCCGCACGCCGTCGACCGGCGGACGGTCGTCGTCGTCGTGAGCGACGGGCTCGACGTCGGCGACCCCGACCTGCTCACGGACGGGATCACGTGGCTCGCGGACCGCGCCGACGGCGTCGTCTGGCTCAACCCGCTCGCCGTCTCCCCGTCGTTCGAGCCGGCGTCCCGCGGGATGAGCGACGCGGCCCCGTACGTCGACGGACTGTTCGGCTTCGCCGAGGGCGCGGACCTCGCGGAGGCCGCCCGCCAGATCGAGCGGCGCGGGCTCGGCGGCCCGGTCGGCTACGAGCACGACCCGCGTCGGACCGGCGGCGCGCCCGGAGGCGGACGCGGTCGCACCGACGACGAGGCCCGGACCGGCGACGCCGGCGAGGAGGGCCTCGTATGACGCGCCGAAGCGAGGGAGCCGACGGGACCGCCGGCGTCGGCGCCGACGGCACCGACGCCGACGAGGAGTGGCCCGGTCCGGTCCTCCGGGCGACGCGCGACGCGCTCCGCGACCGCGGCGCGCTCTCGGGGGGTCGCCTCGACCGCGTCACGGTCGGCGATTCGGCCGTGCTGGTGGAGCTCACGGAGCGAGACGGGGGATACCGGCGGCCCCCGGCCGGACTCGCGCACCTCCCAGAGGGATCCGCGCCGACGGTCCCGGACGACGTCGAGGGACTGCTGGCGCCGGTCCGAGCGGGGGAGACTGCGACCGGCGCCGCGACCGTGGCCCTCGGCGACCGCGCGCTCGCGGTGGCGACGCTGAACGCCTGCGCGGCGCCGCTGCTCGACTGGCGGGACGGCGACCCGATGGCGCTGCTCGACCCCTCGGTCGAGACGGTCGTCACGGTCGGTCTGTTCCGGCCGGCGTTCCGGAAGTTCGACGGCGTGGAGGTCCGCGCGATCGAGCGCGAGCCCGTCGACTCGGATGCGGTGTCGACCCCCGCGGGCGTGTCGCTGCGGTCGTTCGCCCCGGCGGAGACGGCGGGCGCGATGGAGGGGGCGGACGTGGTGTTCGTCACCGGCTCGACGCTCGTGTACGGCGGGACCGAGCGGTACCTGGAGGCGGCCCCGGGCTCGGCGACCGTCGTCGTGGTCGGCGCGACCGCCTCGTCGCTTCCGAGTCCGCTGTTCGAGCGCGGCGTCGACGTCGTCGCCGGCGCGGCGGTGGACGACCCCGCTCGGACGCGGGGCGCGGTGGCGGGCGGCGCCTGCGGCACGGACCTGCACGACCGCGGCGTTCGGAAGGTGTACGCGGCGCGCGACGCGCCGGCGACCATCGACCTGTGACCTGACATGACAGCAAGCAACTGGAGCGTACCGGAGACCGAAGTGGTACAGCGCGTTCGCGACCGACTCGACGCCGACGGCACCGACGTGCTCGCGACGATCGTCGACGTCGAGGGGAACGCCTACCGTCGCCCGGGGGCGAAGATGCTCCTCGACGACGACGGCTCGGGCGTCGGCTCGATCACGGCGGGCTGTATCGAGGACGACCTGCTCGCCGCCGCCGAGGCGGTCCGAGAGACCGGTCGCCCCGACCGGGTCACGTACGACCTGATGGAGGACGAGGACGACGTCTGGGGGCTCGGCGTCGGCTGTAACGGCGTGATCGACGTCCTCTTGGAACCGTTGACGGAGACGTACCGGCCGGCCGTCGAGGCGTTCGGCGCCGGCCGCGACGTCGCGGTGCTCACGGTGCTCTCCGCCGGCGGCGAGGGGGGCGAGGGGGGCGACGGCGGCGCGGGAGCCGGCGGCGACGGTGCGCACGCCGACCGAGACCGCCTCGGCGAGCGCGCCTACTACCGGCCCGACGAGGACCGGCTGACGCTCCCCGACGGGTCGCCCGCCGACGGGTGGCCGGTCGAGGCGCTCGCGGGGCCGGCGGCGGACCTCGCCGCGCGCGGCGCCGCCGACGTCGTCGCGGTCGAGGACGAGACGGGCGCGACGGTGGAGGTGTTCGTCGACGGGCTCGCGGCCCCGGACGACCTCGTGGTCTTCGGGACCGGCCACGACGTGGGGCCGGTGGTCGAACTCGGCGAGCGGAACGACTTCCGCGTCACCGTCGTCGGCTTCCGCGGCGGGGTCGACCTCGACGCGCGGTTCCCCGACGCCCACCGGACCGTGACGACGTCGCCGGCGGGGCTCGGCGACGCGCTCGACCTCGACGACCGGACGCACGCGGTCGTGATGACGCACAACTTCGTCGACGACCGGATCGCGGTGGAGGAGCTGCTCCGGTCGCCGGCGCCGTACGTCGGCCTGATGGGCCCGCGGGAGCGGTTCGAGGAGATGCTGGAGGCGTACGACGACGAGGGGACGACGTTCGGCGAGTCGGAGCTCGCGTCGCTGTACACGCCCGTCGGGCTCGACCTCGGCGGCGGAACGCCGTACCAGATCGCCCACAGCATCGTCGGAGAGGTCCTCGCGGTCAGCAACGACCGGACCCCGCGGCACCTGCGCGAGCGCGAGGGGCACATCCACGACCGCGTCGACGTCGAGACGCGCTCGGAGCCGGAGCCGCCGAGTCGGTGACGGCGGGCCCGAAGGCCGAAGGGCGGGCCGGCGGAGCGGCGACGCGGTCAGCGCTCGTCGGCCGACTCCCGAGCGATGACGAAGAACTGCTCCGGCCCGCGGAGGTCGACCCGCGCCACGTGCACCTCGACGGGGAGCGTCGATCCGTCGCGGCGGCGGTAGCGTCCGTCGAGCTCCCACATCTCGCCCGGATCCATCTCGGCCCAGACGCGCTTCGCCTCCTCCGGGTCGACCGCCTCGTCGATGTCCCAGACGCGCTTGCCGACGAGCTCCTCCTCCGAGTAGCCCAACTCGTCGCACAGCCGGCGGTTCACGTCCACGATCCGTCCGTCCGCGTCGTGGAGGTCGATGAGGTCCGGCGACTGCTCGAAGAGGATGTCCAGCTTGGCGGCCTTCTCCGCTAACTCCGCCTCGCGCTCCTTCCGGTCCGAGATGTCCCGGATGACGCAGACGTGTCCGCCGTCGTTGAGGGCGGCGAGCGAGAGCAGCTTCGGGTAGACGCTGTCGTCGACGCGCCGGCCGATCGACTCGTCTGACCACGGCTCCTCGGTGAGCGTGGGGATCACCTCCTGCTTGAGGCGTTCGACCTCCTCCTCCGGGACGGTCGTGACCCACGGTTCGCCGATCAGCGCCGCGGGCTCGACACCGTACAGGGCGGCGTACGCCTCGTTCATCTCCGTGTAGCGACCGTCTCTGTCGATGATTGCGATCCCCTCGTTGGAGGCCTCGATGGCCTTCGCCCAGAGGTCGGCCTCGCTCTCGGCGCGCCGCCGCTCGACCGCGTTGACGACGCGGTTCGCGAGGAGCTCGAAGCGGTCGGTGCCGCCGCCTTTCTGGAGGTAGTCGGTGACGCCCGCGGAGATGGCGCTGCTTGCGACGCCCTCCGACCCCTTCCCGGTAAAGAGGATAAAGGGTAGATTCGGTCGATCCGCACGGACAGTTTCGAGGAACTCGATCCCGTTCCGTCCCGGCATGTCGTAGTCCGACACGACGCAGTCGAACTCGGCGGTCGCGAGGGCGTCGAGCCCCTCGTCTGCGTCCGCGGCCGTCTCCGCGACGATCCGGTCCTCGATGCGCGCGAGGTACGTGGCGGTGAGTTCCGAGAACTCCTCGTCGTCCTCCACGTGAAGCACCCGGATCGGAGCCTCCGTCTCCATGGATCCGGCGACTGGCTCGAACGACTTAGTTCACTTCCCATTCGCCTGCGGGGATCCGGCCCCGCCGACCCGTGCGGTCGGGACGCGGCCCGCGTCGATCAGAGCGAGAGGTGCGAGGTCGACCCGGGATCGTCGTCGTCGGTCCCGCCCTCGTGTCGGAACGAGTAGTCGTCGTCGGTCAGGTAGACGGCGCCCTCCTCGACGGCGACCTCGATCTCGCGGAGCGTCGTCCCGGCCGCCGGGCCGTTGTCGCACTCGCCGGAGCAGGCGTCGAACAGCGAGCCGTGGCGCGGGCAGATCACCTCGCCGTCCCGCATCGGGACGCCGTCGCCCGTGTCGAACCGCTGGTTCTCGTGCGGGCAGGTGTTGACCCACGCCCGCACCCCGGGCGGCTCGTCGCAGGGCACGAGGACGACCTCTCTGTCGTTCGTGAACGGGTCCGCCGCCGTGAAGCGGTGGGACCCGCGCTCGATGAGGGTCTCGACGTCGGCGAGCTTCGTCCCGTCCGGCATCGGCCGAGTCCACGATTTCCCGGGTGAAAAGCGTCGCGGCGAACTCGCGGTCGCGCTCCACCAAGACTTAGCCCCCGGTCGTCACACGTTCGGCCATGCACGCCGACGAGATCGACCCGCAAGCGAAGGCGGCCGTCGAGCGTCAGGAGCGGTTGCCGCTGCCGCACAGCAGGTGGGGGCTGAAGCTCGCCCGGCTCCTCACCCGGCCGGTGATGCGGATCCGGAACCGGAACCCCCCGCCGGTCGGGCGGACGGTCGACGGGACGGTCCCCGGCCCCGACGGCGCGCTCGACGCGCGGCTCTACCTCCCGGACGCCGAGGGGCCGTTCCCGACGGTCGTCTTCTTCCACGGCGGCGGGTTCGTGCTCGGGAGCGTCGCCACCCACGACTGGCTCTGTCGGGGGCTCACGCGGGAGAGCCGCTGCGCCGTCCTCTCGGTCGGCTACCGGCTCGCTCCCGAACACCCGTTCCCCGCGGCGGTCGCGGACGCGTACGCCGCCGTCGAGTGGGCCGCGGACAACCCGGACTCGCTCGCCGGGACCGGGGAGGTGGCGGTCGCCGGCGACTCGGCCGGCGGGGCGCTCGCCGCGGTCGCCGCGCTCATGGCGGCCGAGCGCGACGGCCCCGAGATCACGTACCAAGCGCTGTTGTACCCGAGCGTCGGCGTCCGGCCCGGACAGCCGTCGCTCCGGGAGCACGCCGGGACCGTCCTCGACGAGGCCGACATCGAGTGGTTCTCCGACTGCTACTACGACGACGAGATTCACCGGCGGAACCCGTACGCCGACCCGACGAACGCCGGTGACCTCGGCGACGTCGCGCCCGCGACGGTGGTCACGGCGGGGTTCGACCCCCTCCGCGACGGCGGCCGGGCGTACGCCGAGCAACTGGTCCGGGACGGCGTCCCGACGCGGTACGAGAACTACGAGGCGATGGTCCACGGCTTCATGACGCTCCGCGAGGTCGACCGCGCCGAGGAGGCGATCGCGACCGTCGCCGACGACCTCGCCGGCGCGTTCGAGCGCGGCGCCAATCGATAGCGACCCGCGGGCGTCCGGCCGGTCGTCCGAGCGACGCTCGCCCGTCGAGAAGACGAAACGCGGCTGACCGATCGGGACGGCTCCGGACCGTTCAGGGTCGGTCGCGCTTTGTCGGCGAACGGTCGGCGGGCGCGTCGAAGCGCACGACGATCCGCTCGACGGTGGGCGCGTAGACGGTCATCTCTTTTCCCTTCTCGGAGTACCACGTGTTGACCGGCGCGATCAGGTCGGCGTCGCAGAGCCGATTGAGGTGGTAGGTGACGTTCTGGAGCGACGCGTCGACGTCGGCGGCGACGTCGGAGGCCGTGCCGGGACCGTCCGCGAGCGCGGCGAGGATCCGCTGAGCGGTGTCACACGAGAGGACGCGCAGCGCGTCGGTCGGCTCGTCGCGCCCGAGCACGACGTCCGTCTGTTCTCGGGGGGCGTGGTCGACTGTCGGTCGGTGTGGTAACGCGCTTGCCATGAGGTCTGGAGGGCGAACAACGGTTCTGTTTGTTCGGTTCGAGTCGAACAAGCGAATCAAACAGTTTAATACTTACGGAATGCCTACCTCTGGTATGGCTGTTCGACACGTTCATGCGTCGGAGCGACGAGGTCGCCCGTATGAGTGAGAACGCCGAGGCCGCCCGCGAGCGCGTCATCGAATCGCTCGAGCAGTCGGCCGAGGTGTACGGGCTGAGCCGCAGCGCCGGCCGGATATACGGCGTTCTCTACTTCGCGGACGCCCCGCTGTCGATCCCCGAGCTCGTCGACCGGACCGGGTACGCGAAGTCGACCGTCAGCAACGTCACTCGGACGCTCACGCGCGTGGGCCTGATCCACCGTCGGTCGTCCGACGGCGGCGGGCGGCGGGTTCGGTTCGCCGCCGAGCGGGAGATCTGGTACATCCTGCAGGACGTGTTCCAACAGTACGTGCAACGAGAGCTCCAGACCACCCACCGGACGATCAGACGCGCGGAACGCGGGCTGGACGACGGAGACGGCGTCGAGGCCGAGCGGATCCGCGAGCTCCGAGAGACGTACGAGGACCTCCAAGAGATCGTCGAACTCGCGTCGGAGCTCTCTGCCGCGGAGCTGCGCGACGCCCTGGACTCGTACGAGGGATAGCGCTCACCGAGCCGTCGGGGGCGCGAGCGAGCCCGTCCGCCGATCGAAGCCTCTTCTCCTCCTGCTTACCGATCGAAGCCTCTTCCCCTCCTGCTTACCGATCGAAGCCTCTTCCCCTCCTGCTTACCGACCGAAGCCTCCTACCAGTACACCGTGTACGTACACGCGTCGCCGCCCTCGCGTCGGCAGTCCGGCCCGGTCTCCTCGATGAACACGAACGCGTCGACCGGCGCGTGTTCCTTCGCCACGCCGCGGATCAGCCCGCGGTCGAACGGGCACGGATACGGCGTGTGACACGTCACTTCGCCGGCCCGGTCGTCCGTCCGCTCGAAGCGGTACTCGCCTATCTCTCCGCCGCGATGGTTCCGCCGGTACGCCTCGTCGATACCGCGAAGCCCGCCCGCGACGGTCGCGGACTCGCTCGGCCAGTCCGCGACGTCGGGAAGCTGCTCGCCGAGGCGGTCGAGGACGTGCGGCTGGAGGTCCGTCGCGATGGTCTCGAAGGCGTCTAGCCACGCCTGCTGCGGGTACCACTCGTCGGGAGAGGGGTCCCGGATCCCCTCCTCCGCGAGCGCCGCGAGCGCCCGTTCGCGGTACGCGTCGGAGAACCGTCCCATCCCCTCCTCGACGATAGAAAGGACAGTTCGACCGTTCACTTCCACGTCGCGGTCGAACGGCTCGTACGGTGTCATGATAACTGTCTAACGAATTCGGAGTGATAAACCCAGCACATCGGACGACCGGGCGGCCGACGCCGGGCCGCGGCGCGGCGTTCGAGGTGACCCTCGCCCGCGGACATGTTTCAGATTATTTGACAAAAACATAATACGGGTGGGGGCGCCTCGTGGACGCATGGTGAAGAGCACGGTCCGGTTTCCCGAGTCGGTGGTCGGCGAGATCGAGTCGCTGGTCGAGAGCGGCCAGTTCGAGAGCAAGTCCGAGTTCTACCGTTTTTCGACCGACAACGTGCTGAATCAGGTGCTCGACGACTACGAACCGGAGACCATCGACTACGAGCAGATCAGGGAGGAGGTGATGCCGCAGGCGGAGCGCGAGCTGGGCGCCGACGCCGACGCGGATCACCCGCCGTTCTTCGAGTCGGTCGCGTTCGTCAGGAAGTTGGCCCTCCGCGGGAACGTCAGCGACGCCGAGGACTTCATCGACCACCAGTACGTCCCGGGCGACCGGCACGCGGTCCTCCTCGAGGAACTGCTCCGGCTGTACCGAGACGAGACGGCCCCCGCTCCGCGACAGGCCCCCCCGGACCGCGAGCCGCGCGCCGCGCCGGAGGAGCGACAGCACTGACCGGGAATCGCCGCCGCCTCACCGGTTCAACCGCCATCGGATCGCCGCGGCCGCGACCAGCACCGTCGCGAACGTGACGCCCCCGGATATCAGCGCCCCGCGGGCCCCCGTCGTTCCCGTGGTGATGACGCTCACCGACGCCCCGCCGCCCGCGACGGCGGCGCCGCCGGCCACCCCGCCGAATCCGATACAACAGAGGCTCAACAGCCCAACGAGCGACAGCGACCCCAAGAGGCCGTCGTCGCTCACGGCTCGCTCACCCGCCGTCCGACCGCGTCGAACGCGGCCGAGGGCGACGCGTCGGTCGCAGTCGATGCGAACGCGATCACGGTCGCTCTCGTCGGCCCGCGTGTGAATAGCTGACGGGATCGGGCGCGGGGCGCGCCGGACCGCTACCTCGACGCGGGGACGGAGACGACCGTCGTCGACGCGTCGCGGAGGACGCGCTCGGTAGTGCTGCCGAGCAGGTCCCCCGCGGCGTCGCGGGCGCCGCGGGTCCCCATGACGATCGCGTCGGCGCCGATCTCGTCCGCGTACGCGACGATCTCCCGCGACGGGACGCCCTCCCCGATCGCGGTCTCGCAGTCCATCCCCGCCGCCGTCGCCTCGGACTCGATCCGCTCGACGGCCGCCTCGAGACGGACCCGCTGCTCCGGGTCGTCGTCGTCGAACGCGCCCGGCTTCCCGGACCGCTCGTAGGTCGGGAGGTCCTCCAGCACGCCGAGGACGTGGACCGTCCCGTCGGGCGCCGTGATCTCGACCGCGTCCTCTACGGCCGCGAACGCGGCGTCGCTACCGCCGGTCGGGATCAGGGTCGTGCCGTACATGCGGTCGGTGGTACGGGCGCGTTTCTGAAGAGGATTACCGTCGAGCGGGATCCGCTCTCGACCGTCGCCGCGATCGCGGCCCGGATCTCTCCCGGCGAACTCGCCGCGAACGGGCCGTTGAACGCTCAGTAAGATACTTTAGCGTTCGGAGCTTAACCGTTACCAAGTGTCATGGAGGCCGTGGACGACGTGTCGGATCGGATCCGATCCGACGGCGACTCGGAGGGGCGTCACGCGTATCGGACGGACCGGGCCGCCCGCGAGGGCGGTCGGTTCCTCGGCGAGGTCGACGACGAGCGCTTCCGCGAGGTGCTCGCGCGCCACCCCGAGGCGTGCGAGGCGTTCAGGATGATATCCGGGGCCGGATACCGGGACCCGGCGGAGGCGATGGGCACCTACTCCGCGGCGGAACACGCCGGGCGGGTCAGGACCGACGTCGAGTCGATCGCGGCGGTCCTGAGCGACGCGGACCACACCTGCGTCGTCAGGCTCGACACCGCCGACCCGCAGCTCGCGACGGTTCGGAACGGGGTCGAGCGGGCGCAGATCGAGTTCGACACCGCGCGGGTCCGCTGGGTCCCGCCGGACGCGGGAGAGCCCGGCGGCTGACTCGACGGTCGGATCGCGCGTCCGACCACCGTGACTACAGTCGCTGTTTGGGTAACGGACAGCCCTTTGCGAGCGGTGGCCCGTCTCTCCGTATGGACGACACTCCGATCTCTCGGCGTCGGTTCGCCGCGAGCGGGATCGCCGCCGCGGCGGTCGCCGCCGCGGGCTGTCTCGGCGGGACGTCCGGTGACGGCGAACCGGGATCGAACGGCGCGGACGGCGACCGCGTGCTCAGGCTGTCGCTCTCGGGACTCGGCGACGCCCTCCGTGACAGGTACGTCACCGATCCCGAGGAGGCCGATCCGAACTGGGCGGACGGGGCCTTCGAGGCCGTCAGGAACGGAACGACGCTGACGACGCAGTACCGGAAACCGTTCTTCTCGGACGCGGACGATCCGACGTACGCCCGACACGACGGGACGTACTACTGGCTCGACTCGGTCGTCGTCGACGAGGTCGCCGTCTCGCGTCCCGTGCTCAGACTGTTCGAGCCCGCGGAGACGAGCGACGGAGCCGCCGAGCCGAAGAGCGCTGATGCGCTTCCGGCGATCGACCGGCGGGCCGTCGAGATCGCGCACCACGCGGCGCGGGCGCGGGGGAACGAGGGCGGGATGCCGGTGGGGCTGGTCCGGCGCGGCGGTTACGTGTACCGCCGGGACGACGCCGCGGCGGAGAGCGACCTGCTCGCGGCGGACGGCCCCGACCGCGTCACCGTTCGCGACACGGAGTATGTCGTCGAGATCACCGAGGAGGAGTTCCACGAGCCGGTGTACCGAGCGACCGGTGAACGGGTGGCCGACACGCCGGAGCGGATGGAGGCGATACTCCGCGCCGAGTTCGTCGGCGCCCGGATCTCCCGCGACGGCCTCTCCGCCGACGCGAGAGACCTCCTGCTGGAGGCCGAGGCCGACGAGTACCGCGAGTCGCACCCGTACTCGGAGGCGTACCGGGAGGTGCTCCGAGCGCTCCACGAGCGACCGTACATCGACGGGAACGTCCGGAAGGACGCCGGGGTGGACTCGAACCGGGCCGACCTGTGCCGGTACGACGACGTGTACTACGACTACCAACTCCGGTTCGTCTCCCTCTGACCGTCGATCGGCCGGTTCGATTCGTCGTTCTGATCGTATCGGCCGTTATTTCGGAGTTATCCGATCTTTCTTTTGCCGTTCTGCGCCAGACTTATGATATCGTGGGCGATGTCGTATCATAACTGACGATGACACAACAGGATCCGTCGGACGGGATCGAACACCTCTTCGCCGATACCGTTCGCGACACGATGGGAAGCGCCGTGTACGGCGACTGGCGATCGATCCATAACGCGGACGCGGCGCCGCTCGCCTTCGGGTTCCCGTACCCGGAGTCGTTCCCGAACGAGGAGCTGGCCGCCGCCACCGATTCGCTGCTGTCGAGCGAGCCGGAGCGCGCGCTCCAGTACGGCGGCGGCGACCACGCCGACGGACTCCGCGACCTCGTCGTCGACCGGGCGCGGGACCGCGGCATCGACTGCGCCGCGGAGACGGTCCACGTCACGAACGGTGCGACGCGGGCGATCGACACGGTCTGTCGGACGTTCCTCGAACCGGGCGACGAGGTCGTCGTCGAGGCGCCGACGTTCATGGGCGCGCTGGGCATCTTCCGGAACCACGGCGCGGCGGTGACCGGCGTGACCGTGGACGAGGAGGGGCTCGACGTCGACGCGCTCGCGGACGACCTCGTCTCGCGCGCGCAGTGCGGCGCGGCCCAGCCGAAGCTCGTCTACACGATCCCCGACTTCCAGAACCCCACCGGGGTCACGATGGCGACGGACCGACGCGAGCGGCTCCTCGACCTCGCCGAGCGGTACGACTTCGTCGTGCTCGAGGACGACCCGTACGGCCGGCTGCGGTACGAGGGCTCCGAGCGACCGCCCCTCAAGGCCCTCGACGTCGACGACCGCGTGGTCCGTGTAAACACCGTCTCGAAGACGATCGCGCCCGGGGTCCGAACGGGATGGATCGTGGCCGACGAGACGACGACGGCGCAGTTCGATCGGATCGACGCTGGCGGCGAGCCGAGCTTCACCCGCGGGCTGATCGATCGCTACTGCACGGACGGGCGGCTCGACCGAGCCGTCGCTCGGCTGTGCGAGGGGTACGAGCGGCGACGGGACCGGATGCTCGCGAGCCTCGAAACGCACATGCCGCCGAGCGCGACGTGGAGCGAGCCGAGCGGCGGGTTCTTCGTCTGGGTCGAGTTCCCGGAGGGGACCGACGCCGAGGCGATGCTGCCCGACGCCATCGACGCCGGTGTCACATATCTCCCCGGGACGTTCTTCTACCCCGACGACGGCGGCCGGCGATTCGCTCGCCTCTCCTTCAGTTACGCGTCGCCGTCAGCAATCGACGACGGTATCGAGTCGCTGGCCCGGACCGTCCGCGACCGCGTCTCGGTGACCGGCGGGAAGAACGGGTAGACCGGCGGCGCCCAGCGAGTCGGACGCGGACCAGCGAACTGGTCGCTGTCTAGTGGGGATCGCCACCGAGCGACGAGCCGCATCACCGACCGCGAGACGCCGCTTAATATTGTATTAATAACTGGTAGTGTTGGTCACGCCCCCATGCAACAGCCTTATTATACACAAACAGCCAGTGCGGTCCGAGACGGTATCAGATTACTCTAACGATTCCGGAGTAAACTCGACGAGTATCGGGTTTCAATCCAGTATTGGTTCCGTTTGTGAGGTGAGTTATGACGGTTGAGACCTACGGGGCGATATCGCTGTTCCCGCCGCTGTTCGCGATCGTGCTCGCGATGGTCACCCGGAAGCCGGTCCTCTCGCTGTTCCTCGGCATCTGGTCGGGCGCGGTGATTTTCACCGCGAACGTCGGCGTGGTGCAGTCGCTCGACTGGGTGGTCTCCTCGATCGGGGAGAGCACGTTCAACGCGAAGATCATGCTGATCGTGCTGTTCCTCGGCGCCGGCGTCGCGCTCATCTGGCGGCTCGGCGGGGCCTCCGCGATCGCGAACGCCGCGACCTCGCGGCTCGACTCACAGCGGAAGGTCGGGCTCGCGACGTGGGTCTTCGGCATGCTGTGGTTCTTCGGCGACTACTCGAACACGGCGATCGTCGGCACGACGATGCGGGAGATGGCCGACGAGCTGCGCATGTCCCGCGAGAAGCTCGCGTACATCATCGACTCGACGGCCGCGCCGGTCGCCACGTTCGGGATCTCCAGTTGGGTCGTCTACCAGCTGAGCATGATCCGGGAGGGGTACTCGGCGGCGGGCATCTCGCCCGAATCGGAAGCGGTGCCCGGCGCGTTCGCGCTGTTCATCCAGAGCGTCCCGTTCAACGTCTACTGCATCCTCGCGGTGGCGATGGTCGGGATCATCGTGCTCAGCCAGCGCGACTTCGGCGAGATGCTCACGGCCGAGACCCGCTCGTGGACGGAGGGGAAGCTGCTCCGCGACAACGCGGTTCCCATGCAGAGCGCGGAGGACAGCCTCGGCGACCTCCTGACCGACTCGCCGCAGCTTCGGTTCTTCCTGGTCCCGGTCGGGGCGCTCATCACGGTCGTCATCGGCGGGGCCTTCTTCACCGGACTCTCGGCGTCCGACCCCGGCGCCTCGACGCTCGACGTCGTCGGGAACGCGCAGTTCGTCGACGCGCTGCTCTGGGGGACGTTCTCGATGGTCTCGGTCGCGATCGTGCTCGGCGTGGGCAGCGGCGTCGCCTCGCTCGACGAGGCGATGGAAACGGTCATCGACGGGTTCGGTATGATGCTGACCGCGCTGTCCATCCTCGTGATGGCGTGGACGATCGGGACGGTCACGACCGCGCTCGGAACCGGCGTGTACGTCACCAACGTCGCCGAGGCGTTCGTCACTCCGACCCTGCTCCCCCTCGTCGTGCTGTTCGCGGCCGCGGTCGTCGCGTTCTCCACCGGCACGTCGTGGGGCACGATGGCGATCGTGACGCCGATCGCGATCCCGCTGGCGTACAGCGTCGGCGGCGGCACCGCGGCGCTGTTGCCGGTGGCCGTCGGAACGATCTTCAGCGGGGCGATCTTCGGCGACCACTGCTCGCCCATCTCCGACACCACAATCCTGGCGTCGACGTTCACGGGATCGGACCACATCGACCACGTCCGGACGCAGATGTACTACGCGGTGACCGTCCTCGGCGTCTCAGCGCTGCTCCTGCTGACGTGGGGCGTCACCGGGATCACGCCGGTGATCCTGCTGCCGGTCGGCGCGGCCCTGCTGTACGGGATCGTCTACGTCCTCTCCGAGCTGGACGCCGGCCGGAAGGACGTCCTCGCGAAGCCGGTCGAGTCCGCACAGCAGACGCCGGCGTCGGCCCCGTCCGACGACTGACTCGTCCGGACGGCGTTCGCGGCGTCGCGACGCGTGACGGCTCGTCGACGCCGCGGCCCGTTCCTGTCGTCTCAGGGGTACTTTCATATTCGGCTCCGAACTATGCGTGTGTATGACTGGCAAAGGTAGCGATCCGGTCGAACGACTGAAACGCGTCGCCGATATCGACGTCGATGCGTTCGACGCCCGGGTCCGCGAGGAGGCCGACGCGATCCGGGCCCACGTCGAGGCGGGGACGTTCGACAACGAGCAGGTGACGACGGGGCTCGAGTACGAGTTCTACGCCGTCGACCGCGAGACGGACAACCTCCGTCGGATCCCGCGGTCGCTTCTGGGCTGCGTGGGGTTCGACCGGGAGCTCGGGCTCCACAACGCGGAGCTGAACTCGGCTGTCCACCCGTTCACCGGCCGCGGCATCGACGCCGTCCGGGCGGACGTGACCGGGAAGCTCGACGCGCTCCAGCGGCGCGCCGCCGCGGACGGGATCCGCGTGGTGAGCGACGGGATGTGGACGATCGGCCCGGCGGAGAGCGCGACGGACGACTACCTGACCGAGGCCACGCACGAGGAGGGGTTGACGCTGGGGATCAACGTCAGCAACGGGGTCCGATATCACGGGTTCGCCAGCGTCGGCGCGGACCGGTTGATCGGGAGCGAGATCGACGTCCCCGGCGCGAGGATCGACGCGGACAGCGCGGGACCGGTCAGTCTCACCACGTCGATCCAGCCCCACTACCAGCCCCGCCGCGCCGCGGACCTCCCGAGGTATCACCGGATCGCGACGCGGCTCGCCGGGCCGCTGCTCGCGCTCGCCGTCAACTCGCCGTTCCTGCCGCCCGCGCTCTACGACGACCCCGGCCCCGACCGCGAACTGCTCGTGGCGGACGGGTACGCCGAACACCGGATCCCGGTGTACGAGCAGATGATGAATCCGCCGGGACGCGATCGAAAGGTGAAGTTCCCCCGCGACATCGACAGCGTGGGGGCGGCCATCGACCGCATCGCGGCCGACCCGGTGCTCGTCCCGGCGGAGATCGAGGCGGAGGGCCGGTTCGACGACGAGTTCGTCCACTTCCGACACAAACACGGGAGCTACTGGCGGTGGGTCCGGCCGGTGTTCGACGGCGCGACCGAGGGGAGCGCGAGCGCCCGGATCGAGTTCCGCCCGCTCCCCGGCCAGCCGACGATCCCCGACGCGGTGGCGATCCTCGCCGCGTTCGGCGGGGCGATGCGGGGGATCGCGGAGCGCGGCCACCCGGTCGTCGACCTCCCCTGGGAGCGGGCCGAATCGAACTTCTACGCGGCCGCCCGCAACGGGCTCGACGCCGAAATGGAGTGGATCACGGCCGACGGTGCGACGACGACGGAGACCGCGGGACTGTACCGCGACCTGTTCGCCGCCGCGAAGGACGGACTTGAGGAGCACGGCTGTACGACCGACCAGATCGCCGCGGCGCTCTCCCCGCTCCGGAGCCGAGTCGAGACCGGCCGGACGCCCGCGGACTGGAAGCGGTCGGCCGTCGCCGTCGCCCTCGACGACGGGGCGACCCCCGCCGAGGCGATCCGGTCGACGCAGCGCGCCTATATCCGGCTCCAAGCGCGAACGCTCTACGACGAGTCGCTCGCCGACTGGCCGGGGCCCGAGTCCGTTCTCCTCGGGTGACTCGGGGGCGGCGCGTCGGCCGAGAGCGAGTCCGTCACGGCGGGGCGGTCCGGCCCGCGAGACGGGTCACTCGCGCCGCATCGCTATCCCGGAGTAGCCGCAGGCGTCGCAGGAGAGCGTCTCGCGGGCGCCGAACCGGTACGCCACCAGCGGATCGCCACAGCGGGGGCAGGGGTCGCCGGCGGCCGGCGGCGGGGCGTGGCGGACCCCGGCGACGACGAGTCGGACGGCGAGCTCGTGGGCGGCGTCCTCGTCGACCGCGCCGCCCCAGATCACGTTGGCGTCGGCGCCGATCCGCTCTCTGACCGCCGCGATGACGTCGGTCGCGGCGGCGATGCTGGTCTCGGGGTCGACGACGACGTCCACGAGCACCGCGCTCGCGTCGGTCGCGTCGACCCCCTCGGGGAGCCCGTCGAACGCCGCCGCGACCGCGGCACCCGGGGCGTCGCGGTCGGCGGTCCCGGTTCCCAGCGCGGCGACGCCGGCCGAGAGCACCGTCTCGGCGTCGGTGAGGTCGAGGTTGACGAAGCCGGGCTCCTGGACCGTCGCGAGGAACGCGCGGATCGCCGCCTCGACGGCGTCGCCCTCCGCGAGCAGCACCGCGTCGACGGCGTCGCGGACCGCGGACAGCGCGTCGTCGTCGGCCGCGTTCGCGGGGACGACCGCGACCGCGAACGCGTCGAGCCCGCCGAGCGCCCGAAGCGACTCGACCGCCTCGTGGCCCTCGCCGACCTCGTCGGGATCGAGCGCGACGACGACCGCCGCGGGGGGCGACGCGTCTGCCGGCGCCGGCGCGGCGCCACGCTCGGTCGCGGAGGCCGCCTCCGCGAGGAGGGCCGCGACCGACGCGTACCGGGCGTTGCGGAACGCCGAGCCCGCGAGCCGGTCGCCGTGGGCGCCGAGGCCGCAGACGACGACGGAACCGCCGAGGGCGTCGGCCGCCTCGCGCAGGTCGTCCCGGTGAGACATCTGGAAGGGCCGTTTCGGCTCCGTCGACAAACCCCTTCCCACTCGCGGGCCGGACGGGCGACCGATCGCGGCCGGCGATCGATCGCTTCGGACGACCCCTCCCGAGGCGCCGCGGGTCGGATCCAAACCGCTAACCGAGCCCGATCACAACCGCTTCGCATGGACCGCTTCCGGAACACGGGACAGCCGGACTGGGACTGGTGGGGACGGATCTGGCCGACGCCGGGCGAGACGCTCCGGCGGCTCGGCGTGGCGCCGGGCGACCGCGTCGCCGAGATCGGCTGCGGCAACGGCTACTTCGCCCTCCCGGCCGCGCGGGTCGCCGACCCGGCGTCGGTGTACGCCGTCGACCTCGACGGGTCGCTGCTCGCGGAGCTCGAAGGGCTCGCGGCGGAGCAGGGGATCGAGAACGTCGTGCCGGTCCGCGGCGACGCGCGCGACCTCGCCGCGCTCCTCCCCGAGCCGGTCGACGTCGCGCTGCTGGCGAACGCCTTCCACGGGATCGACGACCGGGCCGGCTTCGTCTCGGGCGTCGCCGGCGCGCTCGCCGTCGACGGGCGGTTCGTCGTCGTCAACTGGCGCGACCGGCCGCGGGAGGAGACGACGCTCGCCGGCGAGCCGCGCGGCCCGCCGACCGAGCTGCGAGTGGGTCCGGCGGAGACGCGGCGCGCGGTCGAGGACGCCAGCGACCTGTGGCTCGCCCGCGAGGTCGACCTCCCGCCGTTCCACTACGGGCTCGTCTTCGAGCGGTGAGGCGGGTCGCGGCGCGGCTCCCCGCGCGAGCCCTCCCGTCGCCTGCCCCCGGCGGCTTCCCCGGCGCGTATGCGGTCGATTTTTGACGAGGCGGCCCCGAACCGGGGTATGACCATCGAACCGGCCGAGATAGAGGAGATCATCGAGGCGGGGATCCCGGACGCCGTCGCCCGCGTGACGAACCCCCGGATCCACGACGACGAGGACGAGGACGCGCACTTCGCGGCCGTCGTCGTCTCCCCCGCCTTCGAGGGCGAGTCGCTCGTCGACCAGCACCAGCGCGTGTACGACGCCGTCGGCGACCACATGACCCGGTCGGTCCACGCGCTGGAGATCAAGACGTACACGCCCGCCGACTACGCCGAGCACGGGAGCGGCAGCCTCGCGCCGGAGCTCCGCGACGCGGGGCTGTTCCCGGTCGACGAGGCGTAGACCCCGGCCGCGACGCGTAGACACCGACCCCGGTCCCGACCCCGGCCGCGACGCGCACCGCGCCGGTTCGGCTCCCCGCGTCCGCGTTCGACTGAGCGCTTTCAGTAGCTTTTACCCGGTCTCGCGGGAAGCGTCGCGCATGGGTGACGACTACCGCACGGAGGAGGACAGCCTCGGCGAGATGCAGGTGCCGGCCGACGCCTACTGGGGCGCGCAGACCCAGCGCGCGGTCGAGAACTTCCCGATATCCGGGATCCCGATGAGCCGGCGGTTCATCCGCGCGCTCGGCGTCGTGAAGAAGGCGGCCGCGCAGGCGAACCGCGACCTCGACCTGATCGACGAGGACACCGCGGAGGCGATCGTCGCCGCCGCCGACGAGGTGATCGCCGGCGAGCACGACGACCAGTTCCCGGTCGACGTGTTCCAGACCGGCTCGGGGACCTCCTCGAACATGAACGCCAACGAGGTGATCGCCAACCGCGCCGCCGAGATCGCCGGCGCGGAGATCGGCGACCGCGTCGTCCACCCGAACGACCACGTCAACTACGGGCAGTCGTCCAACGACGTGATCCCCACGGCGATGCACGTCGCGTCCCTGGAGGCCGTCGAGAAGGACCTCGTGCCCGCCCTGGAGACGCTCCACGCCGAGCTGGAGGCGAAGGAGACCGCGTTCGACGGCGTCGTCAAGACCGGCCGCACGCACCTCCAGGACGCGACGCCGATCCGCCTCGGCCAGGAGTTCGGCGGCTACCGGACCCAAGTCGCGAAGGGGATCGAGCGGGCCGAGGCCGTCCAGTCGAACCTGCGCGAGCTCGCCCTCGGCGGCACCGCGGTCGGCACCGGGCTCAACACCCATCCCGACTTCCCGGAGCTCGCCGCGGAGTACATCTCCGACGAGACGAACACGACGTTCCGCGAGGCCGACAACCACTTCGAGGCGCAGGCGGCCCACGACGCGATGGCGGAGGCGCACGGCTCGCTCCGGACCATCGCCGGGAGCATGAACAAGATGGCGAACGACCTGCGGCTGCTCGCCTCCGGCCCGCGCAACGGGCTCGGCGAGGTCGAGCAGCCGGAGAACCAGCCCGGCTCCTCGATCATGCCCGGGAAGATCAATCCCGTCGTCGCCGAGTCGGTCAATCAGGTCCACAAGCAGGTCGTCGGCAACGACGCCGCGATCTCGGCCGGCGCCGCCCGCGGCGAGATCGACCTGAACCTTTATAAGCCGGTCATCGCGCACAACTTCCTCGAATCGGCCGAGCTGCTCTCGAACGCCGCCGAGACGTTCGGCGAGCGTTTCGTCGCGAAGCTGGAGGCCAACGAGGAGCACTGCGAGACCCGCGTCGAGCAGTCGATGGCTCTGGCGACCGCACTGAACCCCGCGATCGGCTACGACAAGGCGTCGAAGGTCGCGAAGACGGCTTTAAAAGAGGGGAAAAGCGTCCGCGAGGCCGCGGTCGAGGCCGGCTACCTCACCGAGGCGGAGGCGGACGAGGTGCTCGACCCCGAGGCGATGACCCACCGCGTCATCCTCGGCGACGAGGACTGAGACCCGGGATCGTCGGGGGCGTCAGTCGACGACCTCACAGCCCAGTTCTTCGAGCCGCCGGACCGCGGCGGGGCGGTCGGTCTCTTTGATCAACACGTGGTCCGTCGCGTACGACGAGAGGACGAACACCGAGACTTCGACCTCGGCGAGCGCCGTGGCCACCGCCGCCAGGAACCCGACGAGCTCGAACGGGAGTTCCATCTCGAAGGTGAGGCGCTTCCATCCGGGCTCGACCGCGTCGGCGTCGACCGCGTCGACCTCGTCCTCCTCGACGACCACCGTCGTCTCGCCCGCCTCTCTGATCGTCGCGAACGCGGCGGAATGGTCGCGGTCGGTCCGGCAAACCGCGTACGTCTCGTCCGACACGCTGACCGTTCCGCCGTCGAGGAACTCGGTCGGGTCCATGCCGACCGCAGTCGTTCGGCGGATAAAAATGCCCGTCGCCGTCTCCCACCGTCCCCGCCGCTCGCGCGGAATCGGCACCATTTAAGCCGCTCTCGGTCCCCCTTCGAGACGGATGAAACTACACGAATATCAGGCGAAGACTATCTTCGCGGACGCCGGGATCCCGGTCCCGGATTCCCGGCTCGCGACGACCGTCGACGAGGCGCTCGACGCCGTCGACGAGATCGGCTACCCGGCCGCGATCAAGGCGCAGGTCCACGTGGGCGGCCGCGGCAAGGCCGGCGGCATCAAGATCGCGACCGACCGCGACGAGGCCGAGGCGTACGCCGAGGAGATCCTCGGGATGGACCTGAAGGGGTACACCGTCGACTCGGTGCTCGTCGAGGCCGGCGTCGACTTCGTGGACGAGCTGTACGTCGGCGTCACGATGGACCGCGGCGAGGGGAAGCCCGTCCTGATGGTGTCGACCGAGGGCGGCGTGAACATCGAGGAAGTCGCCGAGGAGAACCCCGACGCGATCGCGCGCGAGCACGTCGACCCCGCGTTCGGGCTCCACCCGTACCAGGCCCGCAAGGTCGTGTACGAGGCGGGCGTCGACGCCGACGTCGCGCTCGACGTGGCGTCGATCCTCTCGACGCTGTACGACCTCTACGAGGGGAACGACGCCTCCGAGATCGAGGTCAACCCCGTCATGATCACGGGCGACCGCGAGGTCGTCGCGGCCGACGCCGTGATGAACATCGACGAGGACGCGCTGTTCCGCCAGCCGGAGCTGGCCGAGATGGCCGAGGCGTCCTACGAGGACGACCTCGAACGGAAGGCCGGCGAGTACGGCTTCGACTACGTCCGCCTCTCGGGCAACGTCGGCATCATCGGCAACGGCGCCGGGCTCGTGATGACGACGCTCGACCTGGTCGACTACTACGGCGGCAAGCCCGCCAACTTCCTCGACATCGGCGGCGGCGCGAAGGCCGAGCGCGTCACGAAGGCGCTCGACATGGTGTTCTCCGACCCCAACGTCGACAGCGTCGTGTTCAACATCTTCGGCGGGATCACCCGGGGCGACGAGGTCGCGAAGGGGATCAACGAGGCGCTCGCGGAGTTCGACGAGATCCCGAAGCCGGTCGTCGTCCGGCTCGCCGGGACCAACGCCGAGGAGGGGATGGAGATCCTGAACACAGACCTGATCGAGGTCGAGGAGACGCTGGAGGAAGCGGTCCAGCGCGCGGTGAAGAACGCGGAGGAGGTGACCCAATGAGCATTTTCGTCGACGACGACACCAGAGTGGTAGTCCAGGGGATCACCGGCGGGGAGGGGAAGTTCCACGCCGGCCAGATGATCGAGTACGGCACGAACGTCGTCGCCGGCGCGGTGCCCGGCAAGGGCGGCCAGGAGGTCGCCGGCGTCCCCGTCTACGACACCGTGGACGAGGCCGTCGAGGCGGAGGACGCCGACGCGTCCGTCGTCTTCGTCCCGCCGGCGTTCGCGGGCGACGCCATCTTCGAGGCGCTCGACACGGACCTCGACCTCGCGGTCGCGATCACCGAGGGGATCCCGACCCAGGACATGGCGAAGGTGAACAAGCGGCTGGGCGAGACCGACACGCGCCTGCTCGGCCCGAACTGCCCCGGGATCATCACGCCGGGCGAGGCGAAACTCGGCATCCTGCCCGGAAACATCTTCGCCGAGGGCAACGTCGGGCTCGTCTCCCGCTCCGGCACCCTGACGTACCAGGTGGTCGATAACCTCACCGAGCGCGGGATCGGTCAGACGACCGCGATCGGCATCGGCGGGGACCCGATCATCGGCACCTCCTTCATCGACGCCCTGGAGGCGTTCGAGGCCGACACCGAGACCGACGCGGTCGTGATGTGCGGCGAGATCGGCGGGGAGGACGAGGAGCAGGCCGCGCGGTTCATCGGCGAACACATGGACACGCCGGTCGCCGGCTTCATCGCCGGACGGACGGCGCCGCCGGGCAAGCGGATGGGCCACGCGGGCGCCATCGTCTCCGGCTCCGGGACCGGCACCGCGCAGTCGAAGATCGACGCGCTCAACAACGCGGGCGTCCCCGTCGGCGACACCCCCGAAGAGGTCGCCGACCACGTCGAGGACTTCCTGTAAGCGACGACGGGGTGGGCCCCCGACTCGATTTCAGCCGTTCCGGTTCTCAGTCCTGACCATCGGAGCGAAAGCTAAACTTACCGGTAGTGTGACGGCCACCTATGGATACCGCTCCCGGGAACGACGGCGACGATCCCACCGCCGACGCCTTCCGCGGAGGGGAGCCCGCCGGCGGCGGGCCGCGACGGGTGCTCATCGTCGACGACGAGCCCGGCGCCGCGGACCTCGCGGCGACCCACGTCGAGCGACTGGTCGACGGGATCGAGACGGTGACGTACACCGCCCCGGACGACGCGCTCGCGGCGGTCGAGTCGGAGCGTATCGACTGCGTCGTCAGCGACTTCGACATGCCCGGCAGCGACGGGCTCGAACTGCTCACCGCGGTCCGCGAGGTCGATCCCGGGATCCCGTTCGTGCTGTTCACGGGGAAGGGGTCCGAAGAGATCGCCAGCGAGGCGATCTCCGCCGGGGTGACGGACTACCTCCAGAAGGGCGGCGGGAGAGACCGGTACGAGATGCTCGCGAACAGCGTCGCGAACGCGCTGGAACGGCGACAGGTCGAGCGGAACCTCCGGGAGGTGAACGCGAAGGTGACCGCGCTCCACCGGTTCGCGACGGAGGTCGCCGCCTGCGAGCGCGTCGACGAGGTGTTCGAACGGACCGTCGACGCCGCGGAGGGCATACTGGAATTCGACCGGTGCGTCACGGCCCGCCGCCGCGGCGACACCCTCGTCCCCGCGGCGCTCTCGGAGAGCGTCACCGACGAGGAGGTCCGCTCGTTCGAGGTCGGCGAGGGGGTCGTCGGGACCACCGCCGCCGAGGAGCGGACGATGGTCGTCGACAACGTCAGCGTCGACCCCGCCGACCCGGACCAGTTGGAGGACCCGGAGAACTGCGACCCGCCGAGCGCCGGGGAAGCCGCCGACTGCGGGCGAGCCGACGATCACGGCCGGGCCGACGGCGCCGCGGTCGCCGACCCGGTCGCCGACGACATCCGCTCGGCGATCAGCGTCCCGATCGGTCCGTACGGCGTGTTGCAGGCCGTCTCTGACGGATACGCCGCGTTCGACGAGGGCGACGTCGAGTTCGCGGAGCTGCTGGCCGCCCACACCGCCGACGCGATCGAGCAGATCGAGACGGAGAACGCGCTGCGGGCCGAACGCGACCGACTGACGGCGCTGTTCGACGATCTCCCGCTGCCGGGAGTCAGAACGGTCGCGCTCGGCGGCGGCGAACGCCGTCTCGACGCCACGAACGAGGCGTTCGAGCGGACGTTCGGCTACTCGGCGGCCGACCACGGCTACCGCGAGATACGCGACGCCATCATCCCGGAGGGCGCCGCCCGGTTCGACCCCGAGACGGTCCTCGATCGGGACGGGACGCCGCGGCTCGAAGTGCGCCGCCGGACGACCGACGGGCTCAGGGACTTCATCCTGCACGTGATTCCCGTGCGTCAGCACGACGAGACGGTCATCTACAGCGTCTACGCCGACATCGGCGAGCAGAAACGGGTCGAGCGGACCCTGCGGAACCTCCACGAGACGACCCGCGAGATGTTCCGCGGCGAGGACCGCGAGGAGATCGCGGCGCTCGCGGCGCGCGCGGCCATCGACATCCTGGAGTTCCCGAGCAGCGGGGTCCGCCTGTACGACCCCGAGAGCGGGACGCTGCTCCCCACGGCGATCAGCGAGGAGGCGACGGCGGCGCTCGGGGACCGCCCGGCGTTCGGCCCAGGCGACGGTCGCGTCTGGGAGGCGTTCGAGACGGGAGAACCGATCGTCGTCGGCGATCTCGACGCGGTCGACACCGCCGTCACCTACGGCGAGCACCGGAGCCTGCTCGTCGTCCCGCTCGGCGACCACGGCGTGATGCCGCTCGGCTCCCGCGAGCCGGACTTCTTCGACGACACGGCGATCCAGCTGGCGCGGGTGCTCGCGGCCAACGTCACCGTCGCGCTCGACGGGGCCGAGCGCACGGCGCAGCTGCGGAACCGCGACGCCGCGCTCCAGCGCGAGATCGACCGACTGGAGAAGTTCGCCGGGCTCGTCTCGCACGACCTCCGGAACCCGCTCAACGTCGCGGCCGGGCGGCTCGATCTCGCGCGGGGGCTCGTCGACGACGACGGCGCCCTCCACGAGCTCGACCGGATCGACGACGCTCACGAGCGGATGGAGGAGCTCATCGACGACCTCCTCACGCTGGCGCGACAGGGCCGGACGGTCGACGAGTCGGAGCCGGTCTCGCTCGCCGAGGCGGCGGCGGAGGCGTGGCGCACCGTGGACACCCCCGCTGCGACGCTGGACGCGCCCGACGATGGGGTCGCGGTGGAGGCCGACCCGGAGCGCCTCCGGACGCTCTTAGAGAACCTGTTTACGAACAGCGTGGTGCACGGCACCGGTGGCAGTCGGGCGGAGCCCGACGACGTCGTCGAGCACGGCTCGACCGAGGCGGACCCCGGCGTCACCGTCACATTCGGCGGGCTCTCGGACGGGTTCTACGTCGCCGACGACGGCGCGGGATTCGACGTCGACCCCGACGAGGCGATCGAGTACGGCGTCTCGAGCGACCCGCGCGGGACCGGCTTCGGACTCGCGATCGTCCGCGAGATCGCGGCCGCGCACGGGTGGACGGTCTCTATCGACGACGACGACGGGGCGCGGTTCGAGTTCCGTACGCGCGAGTAGAGGCGGACGAATCGAAGAGCGCCCCGCCGGCGACCGGACACGCTCTCGTTCCGTCGCGCCCGCGCGCTCATAATATATAAATCAATGGGGAGCTGTGCGGCGGTGATACACACCCGAGCCACGGTTATGCACGGCTCGCCCGTATACGCTTTATATGGACGACAGTGCCCGCGAGCTGCTCGCGCCGCTCCCCCCGAGCGCCAAACTGGTCTACTACGTTCTCGACGAGGAGGGCCGGTTCGACCAGACCGGGCTCGCCGAGGAGACCCGCCTTTCGACCCGAACCGTCCGGTTCGCGGTCGAGAAGCTCACCGAGGTCGGACTCGTCGAGGAAGGCCTGTGTCCCCGCGACGCTCGTCGGTCGGTGTACGCGCCCGTCCCCGAGTCGGAGCGCTCGGGAGAGGCCGAGCCGGAGGCCGTCTCCGAGCCGGACGCCGAGACGCCCACGGCGACCGCGGTCGCCGAGGACTGAGACCGAGCGGCCGCACTCCCGCGTGCGTTCGTCGCTCCGCCGGAGAAACGGTGGCGGGTCGGGACGCGTCGAGCGGCCGACACACTTAGGCCCTCGGACGCGAGGGAGCAGACATGTCACTGGAGAACACACTGCGAGACGATCCAGGGCGGGTCGCGTCGATAATCGACCACACGAACGTCGACCCGACCGCGAGCGAGGCGGCGGTCCGGACCCTCTGTAACGAGGTCCTCGAATACGGATTCCGCTCGGCGGTCGTCGTTCCGTACCACGCGCCGCTCGCGAGCGAACTGCTCGGCGGGGAAGCCGACGTCGTCGCGGTGATCGGGTTCCCCTACGGGATACAGAACTCGGCGGCCAAACGGAGCGAGGTCGAAGCGCTCCGCGACCACGTCGACGAGTTCGACATGGTGATGAACAGGACCGCGTTCGCGAACGGCGATCACGACCTCGTCGTCGACGACGTCGAAGCGGTGAAGGACGCGGTCGGGGAGAAGACGCTGAAATGTATCATCGAGTCGCCGGCCTTGACGCCGCCCGAGATACGGCGGGCCGCCGAGCTCGTCGAGGCCGGCGGCGCCGACTTCGTCAAGACCGCCGTCGGATACGACGGGCCGACGGATCCAGCGGAGATCGCGGCGATCCGAGAGGCGGTCGCCCCGGAGACCGAAATAAAAGCGTCGGGCGGAATATCGACCTTCGACGAAGCCCTCGAAATGGTGGCCGCAGGTGCGACCCGGATCGGCGCCTCCTCGGGCGTGGCGATCTACGAGACGACGCAGTAGCGTCCGTCCGAATCGGCAGCGCGTCGGGGTCGGTTCGACCGTTCGCCGACGGCCCCGGTCGCGATCGCGAAGCCGTCGCACAGCGCGGAGCCGTCTCGGTTCGCGCAGCGCGGGGCCGTCCCGATCACTCCGCGTCTTCGAGTATCCACCCGAAGCGCTTCTCCCAGAACGCCTCGTTCCGCGGCTTCTTGTTCCGCCCGTACGTCTTCTTATCACGTATCTGGCGTTCGAGAACGTCTCGGACCTCGTTAAGCGCGTGGCTCGCACCGTACCCCTCGGCCGAAGCGATGTACAGACCTTGGTCCGTGTGGAGCCGGATCCGGGCGAGCAACAGCGGCGTCCCCCGAAGCTTCTCGTCGTGTTCGTGGAGGTGGACTTTCGCGTCGAGGATGTCCATGCCGTGGTCCCTGTCGTCGAACTTCTCGATCATCTCCACGATCTCGTCGTACTCCACGTCGTCGAGGAGGGCCGAGTTGTACACTTGGACGGCGCGGGTCTCGTCGGCCTCCCACGTCAGCGAGTCGAGGATATCCGTTTTCGTGACGATCCCCGCCAGCTCACCGTCCTGCTCGACGACCAGTGACGATCCGCCGATCTCGAACAGCTCTTCCACGGCGGTTTCAAGCGTCCGGGCGGGCGCGATCGTCCGCACCGGTGAAACCATCACGTCTCGAACCGGCAGATCGATGACTCGCGCCAGTTCGCCCTCCCGGGCGCCGAAACCGCCCCGCCGCGTGCGCCCGTCGCTGACCCCCGTGCCGTCGGCGTCCGCTTGCGTGTCGCCCGCGTCTCCGCCCTGGCTCCGAACCGCACTCCGAACCGTCAGGTCCATGAGATCGTAGAGACTGAGGATCCCGACCGCCGCGTCGTCCTCCACGACCGGGATATGCGTGATCCGGTTTTCGCGAAAGAGGTTGAGCGCTTCGCCGACGCTCGTTCGCGGTCCGACAGTGATGACGTCCGGCGAATACGCGTCGGCGACCGTGGCGGCGTCGAGGAACTGCTTGACGTTCTCCAGCAGGTCGTCCGCGGTAACGACGCCGATCAGATCGTCCCCGTCGAACACGGGGAGCAGCCGTGAGCCCCCGTCGATCATGAGCTGTGCGACCCGCCGGACGTCCTCGTCAGGCGTGACCCGGGGAACGTTCCAAGCCACCGACTCGATCTTCTGGTCCGGCTGATGGTGTGAGCTCGCGAGCTGCCGCCTCGTGACGACTCCCTCGAACGCCCCTCCGTCCACGACGACTCCCGCAACTGACGGGTCGTCGAACGTCCCAACGAGCTTCGAGACCGGTGTGTCGGGAGGAAGGTTCACGTACTCCGTCGAAACGATGTCTGTTATGTCCATGAGTGTGGGTGCGTTTCCGCGTTGGTCGGCCCGGCCTGTTCCGCTGCCGCCGCCTCGTTAACAGTTGTATATTTGCCAATCGTTCACAAGTACCTACTGACTGTTCTCGGCACCCGGAAACACGTACTTCGCTGGCTCGTCGCTGAACGCCCGCGGTTCGGTTTCCAGACGGTGAGAATTATCATCATAGTTGACATGCTTCCGCGGGCTCCATTTACACATGAACTTCGACGAATTCACCGGCGACGTACAGCACCGACTCGAACTGCCCGGGACGGGCGAGACGGTACGGGCCATCCGGGCGACGCTCATGACCCTCGGCGAGCGCCTCCCCGAGGGGAACGCGGCGGACCTCGCCGCGTCGCTTCCGATCGAGATCAAGTGGTACCTGACCGGCGCGGTCCACGAACACGGCCAGCGCTTCGACTGGCAGGAGTTCGTCGAGCGGGTGAGCGAGATCGAGCGAACGGACCCGGCCGACGCGGCTTATCACGCCCGGGTCATCGTGGACGTCGTTCGGTCGCAGGTCCCCGAATCGGACTTCCAACAGCTCCGGGACATGCTTCCCGAAAGCGGCGACTCCGAGGACTGGGGGAGCCTCTTCGAGCTCGTCGACGCCGAGAACTGAGGCGAGCCGGCCGGCGGGTCGACCGGTGACGCCCCCGTCCGCGCTCGCGGCCCGTTCTCCGATCGGAGCGGCCAACTGGTGGGATGACGGAGCGGACGAACGTGCCTGCTTGGAACGCAGGTGGCCGGAAGGCCTCGTGGGTTCGAATCCCACTCCCACCGTACGCACGGTGCGCACGCCGCGCCGCGCACCCCCCGTTCGGGCTTCGAATTCCACTCCCGCCGCCTCCCGTTCGGGCTTCGAATTTCACTCCCACAGCCTCCGGCGCGCTCGGCTCCGATCCGTCGCGTTTTTGGCCGCGGGACCGGTAGTGTGCACACTCGATGGCGACGTATCACATCGAAACCTACGGCTGCAGTTCCAACCGGGGTGAGAGCCGGGAGATCGAGCGCGCGCTCCGCGACGGCGGTCACCGCCCGGCCGACGGGCCCGAGGACGCCGACGTCGCCATCCTCAACACCTGTACGGTCGTCGAGAAGACGGAACGGAACATGCTCCGCCGCGCCGAGGAGCTCCAAGAGACGACCGCCGACCTCGTCGTCACCGGCTGCATGGCGCTCGCGCAGGGCGAGACGTTCGAGGAGGCCGGCATCGACGCCGAGATCCTCCACTGGGACGAGGTGCCGACGTACGCGCTCAACGGCGAGTGCCCGACGACCACGCCGGACGCCGATCCGGTCCTGGACGGCGTCGTCGGCCTCCTCCCCATCGCGCGCGGTTGTATGAGCAACTGCTCGTACTGCATCACGAAGTTCGCGACCGGCCGGGTCGACTCCCCGTCGGTCGAGGAGAACGTCGAGAAGGCCCGAGCGCTGGTCCACGCCGGCGCGAAGGAGATTCGCGTCACGGGACAGGACACCGGCGTCTACGGTTGGGATAACGGCGAGCGCAAGCTCCCGGAGCTGCTCGACCGCATCTGCGACATCGACGGCGAGTTCCGCGTCCGGCTCGGGATGGCGAACCCCGGCGGCATCCACGGGATCCACGAGGAGCTCGCGGAGGTGTTCGCCGAGAACGAGGAGCTGTACGACTTCATCCACGCGCCGGTCCAGTCCGGCTCCGACGAGGTGCTCGAAGAGATGCGCCGGCAGCACCGGGTCGACAAGTTCCGCGAGGTCGTCGAGACGTTCGACGACCGGCTCGACCACTGGACGCTCTCGACCGACTTCATCGTCGGCTTCCCCACGGAGACGGAGGCCGACCACGAGCTGTCGATGGACCTCCTCGCCGAGGTCCGCCCCGAGAAGATCAACGTCACCCGCTTCTCGAAGCGCCCCGGCACGGACGCCGCCGAGATGAAGGGGCTCGGCGGGACCCTCAAGAAGGAGCGCTCGAAGGCGATGTCGGCGCTGAAGATGGACGTCGTCGGCGAGGCGTACGAGTCGATGGTGGGCGAAGCGTTCGAGGTGCTCGTCGTCGAGGAGGGGACCGGCGACTCGGTGAAGTGCCGCGACTCCGCGTACCGCCAGATCATCGTGCAGAGCGCGACCGAGCGCGGCGTCGAAGTCGGGGACTTCCTGACGGTCGAGGTGACCGGCCACAACACCGTCTACGCGTTCGCGGACCCCGTCGAGACGCCGCGGTCGGACGCCGCCGGCGCCGACGACTCCGGCGCAGACGACGCCGGGGCGATCCCGGGCGACGACTGACCGGCCGGGGCGTTCACCCCTCGTAGATCAGCTCGACCTCGTCGGCGAAGCGGTCCAAGATGTTGCGCCGCTTCTTCTTCATCGTCGGCGTGAGCAGGTCGTTCTCCTCGGAGAACTCCTCCTCGACGAGCCGGAACTGCTTGATCCGCTCGTACGGCTCGAACTCCTCGTTCACGCGGTCGACCTCCGCTTGGATCCGCTCGCGGACCCGGTCGTCCCGGCAGACCGCACTGCGCGCGTGGGGGAGATCGATCCCGCGCGTGTCCGCCCACGACTCCACTTTCTCGAAGTTCGGGACGATGAGCGCCGAGACGAACTTCCGCCCGTCGCCGAGCACGACGCACTGCTCGACGAACTCGTTCGCGGCGAACCGGTCCTCGATCGGACCCGGCGCGACGTTCTTTCCGGTCGAGAGCACGAGCAGCTGCTTCGCGCGTTCGCGGAAGGCGACGTACCCGTCCGGCCGGAACTGGACGATGTCTCCGGTGCGGAACCACGGCTCGTCCGGGTCGCCGTCGCGCTCCTCGGGAGGCGTCCCGGCCACGACGACGTCCTCGGGGAGCCGGTCCGGTTCGGTGAACGCCTCAGCGGTCGCGTCCGGGCGGTTCCAGTAGCCGTCGGTCACCTGCGGGCCGCGAACGAGCAGTTCGCCCACGTCGCCCGCCAGACCGGCGACCTCCTCGCCGACGACCGTGCCGTCGATCGCGATCTCGGTGTCGACGACCGGCGGACCGATGGTGCCGACCTTCGGCTCCTCCGGCGGGTTCACGCTGATCACCGGCGACGTCTCCGTGAGCCCGTACCCCTCCAGGATCGGGAGGTCCATCGCGTGGTACAGCGCGCACAGCTCGGCCGACAGCGACCCGCCGCCGGAGATGAAGAAGTCGATGTTACCGCCGATCGCCTCTCGGACCGACGAGAAGACGAGCCGGTCGGCGACCGCGCGCTTCGCGTCGAGCAGGGCGCCGGGATTGTCGGCCTCGTGATGGGACCGACCCACGTCGACCGCCCACTCGAAGATCCGCTCTTTCACCGGCGACTCACCGGCCTGATCGCGGATCGCGTCGTACAGCTTCTCGTAGACGCGCGGGACGCTCGTGGTCGTCGTCGGCCGCACGAGCCCGAAGTCGTCGCGGAGCGTGTCCGGGCTCTCGGCGTACGCGACCGTCGCGCCCGCCGCGAACATCATGTAGTGGCCCGCCATGCGCTCGAAGACGTGCGCGAGCGGGAGGAAGGACAGCGTCGTCGACTCGGCCGATATCCCCGGCGCGTCGGGGTCGCGGTCCGGTCGGTCCGCGAAGCGGCGGTAACACTGCGAGACGTTGTCCCGGAAGTTCGCGTGGGTGAGCCGGACCCCCTTCGGCTTTCCCGTCGTCCCGGAGGTGTAGATGAGGCTGGCGAGGTCGCCGACGCCGGTCGCGTCGAGCCACCCCTCGTAGGCGTCGGGGTCGAACGCGTCGGCGCCCAGCGCGTGGAGCTCGCCGAGGGTGTACACGTCGTCGGCGGAGAGGGCGGGACCGTCGCCGTCGCCCCTGGTGCCGCCGCCGAAGTCGAGCTCGGCCGCGTCCACGTCGTCGAACGAGACGATCGCGTCGAGGTCCCGCGAGAGGTCGTCGGCGACGGCGAGCACCTCGTCCAAGAGGTCGCGGTTCTCGACGACGGCGACCGTCGCGCCGGGGTCCTCCAGCAGGTACCGCACTTGGTCCGGCGAGGAGGAGGCGTAGACGGTCGTCACCACTCCGCCCGCGGCCAGCGCGGCGAAGTCCGTCTGCGCCCACTCCATCCGCGTCTCCGCGTAGAGGGCGACGCGGGTGTCGTCGTCGACCCCGAGTTCGCGGAACCCCGCGGCGAGGCGCCGAACGACGTCGCGCATCTCGGCGTAGGTGACGCCGGCGTACTCGCCGTCGGGCGC
Organism: Halorubrum sp. Ea8; assembly: GCF_002252925.1. Taxonomy (NCBI): domain Archaea; kingdom Methanobacteriati; phylum Methanobacteriota; class Halobacteria; order Halobacteriales; family Haloferacaceae; genus Halorubrum; species Halorubrum sp. Ea8. The sequence continues at coordinate 20,267 of NZ_NHPF01000021.1, read as the reverse complement.
GGGCGGGAGGACGCCCTCCGTCACCAGCGACCGGTCGTATATCCCGCCCTTGTACCGCTGGGCGGTCCGGTCGGCGTTGCGCTCGGCGGACCGCTCGAAGGTTCGCGGGAGCGTCTCCCGAGCCACGACGTCGTCCGCGAACTCCCGTTCCGCCTCCTGCCAGTGCATACCCCCTTCGACCCGCCCGAACGATATAAACGATCGGGTAGTTTTGAGTTCACTCGACCGGTCGGAACGCGAGGGTTTAATCCTGGGAGGGAGCGAGGGACCCCTGTGGACCCCGACCGGATCCCCGCCGAGTTCCCCGCCCCGAGCTTCCGCGGCGCGCAGGAGCGGGCCCTCTCCGACATCCGCGACGCGTTCGCCGCCGGCAACGAGGTCGTCCTCGTGCGCGCGCCGACGGGCAGCGGGAAGTCGCTGCTCGCGCGGGCGGTGATGGGCGCGGCGGCGACGGTGGACGAGACGGCGCCGAGCGAGGCGACGGGCGCCTACTACACCACCCCGCAGGTGTCGCAGATCGACGACGTCGAGGCGGACGACTTACTCGACGACCTAGCGGTGATCCGCGGGAAATCGAACTACGACTGCATCCTCCCCGGCGAGCACGACACGCCTGTCAACCGCGCTCCCTGCGTCCGGCAGCAGGGGTTCGACTGCTCCGTGAAACACCGGTGCCCGTACTTCTCGGACCGCGCGATCGCTTCGGGTAACCGGTACGCCGCGATGACGTTAGCGTACTTCATGCGCACCGCGGGCTCCGAGGTGTTCCGCAAGCGCGACGTCGTCGTGATCGACGAGGCGCACGGACTCGCCGAGTGGGCGGAGATGTACGCGACGATCGAGCTCTCGCCCGAGCGCGTCCCCGTCTGGGACGACGTGCGCGTCCCGGACGTGGAGGCCGACGCCGGCCCCGAGGAGGACGCGCTCGACCGCACCGCCCGCTTCGTCGCCTCCCTTCGCGACGTCGCGAAGCGCGCGAAAGACGAGCTGACGGGCCGGGCCGAACTCGACCGCGAGGAGGTCGCGCGCCGCGACCGCCTCCAGGAGCTGAGTAGCGAGCTGGGTTGGTTCCTCGAGGACTACCGCGACCTCGACTCGCCGACGACGTGGGTCGTCGACCAGTCCGGCGGGGAGGGCTCGCCGCTCGCGATCAAGCCGCTGGACCCCGCCCGCTACCTCCGGCACACCGTGTGGGACCGCGGGAACCGGTTCGCGCTCCTCTCCGCCACCATCCTCTCGAAGGAGGCGTTCTGCCGCGGTATCGGCCTCGACCCGTCGAACGTCGCGCTCGTCGACGTCGAACACACGTTCCCGCTGGAGCACCGCCCGCTGTACGACGTGACGCGCGGGTCGATGACCTACGAGCACCGCGACGAGACGGTCCCGGAGATCGCCCGCCTGATCGTCCGGCTCATGGCCGAACACCCGAACGAGAAGGGGCTGATCCACGCGCACTCGTACGACATCGCCGGGCGGATCACCGAGCTGCTGGGCGAGTTCGGCGTCGCCGCGCGGGTCCGACGCCACGGCCGCGAGAATCGGGACGCGGAGCTCTCGGCGTGGAAGGCGAGCGACGACCCCGAGGTGTTCGTCTCGGTGAAGATGGAGGAGGCGCTGGACCTGAAAGGCGACCTCTGCCGCTGGCAGGTGGTGTGTAAGGCGCCGTACCGCAACACGAACGACTCCCGCGTCGCCCGCCGGCTCGCGGACGACCAGTGGGCGTGGTACCACCGGACCGCGCTGCGGACCGTGATCCAGGCGTGCGGTCGCGTCGTCCGCGCGCCCGACGACTACGGCGCGACGTACCTCGCGGACGACTCCCTGCTGGACCTCTTCGAGCGCGCGCAGGCCGACACCCCGCCGTGGTTCGGAGACCAGATCGACGCGATGACGACGCCCGACCTCCCCGACTTCGATCCCGCGGCCGCGCTCGCCGGGATCGACGCCGACCCCTCCGGACCGTCCCGTGCGAGGCGGAACCGGACGGTCGGTTCCGGCGGCGCGTCGGACCGCGGCGGCTCCGGCGCGGGCGGCTCAGGGAACGCCGCGGGCGACGCGGCCGACGCCGACGGGTCGGGCGGCGACACCGGGAGCGCCGGCGACGCGGGCGCGACGCGAACCCGCTCTGAGACCGACGCCGAGCGGCGAAGCGACCACCCGCTCTCCGACGTCTGGGGCGACGGCTGAGGCGGGAGCCGACGCTGCGACGAACCGTGGTCCGGGGCCGTACCGCGGTGTCGTCGGACCGCGCGACCGCCGCTTACAGCAGCGAGACGCCCCAGGCGGCCATGGAGCTCACCATGAGGAACGCGAAAAACAGCGCGAAGATCTGTTGTCTGTTCATACCTCCCCTGTGCCGCAGAGCGGCATAATTCCTGCGGGCCGCCCTCGGTAGTGATTATACGCCGCCGGACTGATCGAACGTCAATATATATCGTATAAGGTGTATCATGGCCCTCAATCAATTAGTAACCTTCATAAACCTACACGGGTCTACAGTAGGTATGGCAACGAAGGGCCTCTCGAGTGCGCTGACGCTGTACGGTGCGCGAACGTTGACACTCTCTCAGGCGGCCGCACAGGCGGGCCTCAGCGAGGCCGAGTTCGTCGAACAACTCGAGCGCCGCGGCATCGACGTGACCGAGTCCGAGCGCGCAGCCGCTCTCGGAAACGAGTCGACCGCCCGCGCCGACTGAAGAATTCGACCGTTCGCGCCGACTGAACGCGCCAGCGCCCCTCCTTCCCGGCGGCGGAGTCTGTCTGCCGCCGTCTCCCCGCTCACCTCTCACACGCAGCGTCGCGCTCTTCGACGCCCGGTGTCAGTACTCGCCGCGGCGACGCCCTACTCCTCCGGGACGAGGTGCACGTCGCCCTCGTGTTCGAACGCCAGCACGCTGTCGGCGTCGTCGTCGACGAACTCGGGGTTCGGGACCGTCTTCGCCTCGTAGGTGACCGGGTCGAGCACCTGGATCGCGTTCTCGTCTTCCACCGTCACCACCGTCGTCTCCGCGGCGTCGCCGCGCGTTCCGAGGCGGGCCGCGTCCGGCGCCTCCGCGTCCTCGAACTCCGAGACGTACTGCTCGCCGGTCGCGAGCCGGACGCCCTGTAGCCGGCCGGAGACGCCCGTGACGAGCACGGGGCCGTCGCCGTCCTCCGGATCGATGACCTCGCCCTCGGCGTACCGGGGGAGCCGGACCGCGAACGTCACTCGGTACACCTCGTTGCCGTCGCCGTCCTCCGTGACGAGCGTCGGGTACGACTCGAAGCTCCCGCCGAGCGCGTCGGTGATCCGAGTCGCGACGTTCTGCGCGAGGCGGTTCGAGGAGAGCTTGACGTCCGGTCCGTCGTCGGTCTCTTTCACCTCCGTGATGAACGCCTCGCGGTCGCCGTCGGCCTCCTGGGCCGCGACGTACGACTCGGCGATGTCGAGCGCCTCGGCGCGCTCCTCCGGCGTCAGGTCGCGCTCGTCCGCGCGCACCTGCACGGTGCCGGCGTAGTAGCCGCCGGCGATCCGGCCGCAGCGGTCGCAGGTGCCCCGCGAGATCTTGACCGGAACGGTGACCTCCGCGGAGCGGAGCGTTCCGCGGACGACGCCCGAGAAGCGGCAGTGCATCCGGACGTTGTTCTCGTCGACCTGCTCAGGCTCGACGCCCCACTCGACGTCGGTCGCGTCGACGTGGACCCCGAGCGCCTCCGCGACCTCGTCGACGGCGACGTCGGTGTAGTCGCGCGCGCCGACGTCGCGCCACGACTCGCCGCGTCGGACCGCGCCGCAGCCGGAACAGACCAACACCTCGATCCGGTCGGGCGCGTCGACGAGATCGAAGTCCTCGAAGTAGCAGTCGTCACACAGCAGCGCGTCCCGCCCGCGCGGCTCGCCGGGGAGCGGCTCGCGCCGCTCCGGGACCGGATCGCCGCACCGCGGACAGAACTCCCGCGACTCGCTCATTGCAAGCTGCTACGCCGAGGAGGCGTTTAAGCGACGCGGACCGCCGGTGTCCCCCGACCGCCGCGGCCGTACGGGTCGTCCGGCGCCCGGCGAGCGCCACCGCGGCCTCCGAAATCGTTTTTCGCGCGGACCGTGAAGGCCCTCGTATGAGCGAGAACCCCGACGACGAACGACTGGAGGAACTGCGAGAGAAGAAGATGGAGGAGCTCCGCGAGCGCCAGCAGGCCGGCGGCGGCGACGCCGAGGCCCAGCGCGAGGCCCAGGAGCGCGCCGACGCCCAGCAGGAGGCCGTCCTCAAGCAGTACCTGACCGACGGCGCGCGCCAGCGGCTCAACGCGGTCGAGATGTCGAAACCGGAGTTCGGCGAGAAGGTGAAACAGCAGGTCGCGACGCTCGCCCAGAGCGGCCGGATTCAGGGACGTATCGACGAGGACCAGATGCGCGACCTCCTGAAGGAACTCCAGCCCGACCAGCAGAGCTTCGACATCCGGCGGCGATAGATGGAGCTCGCGCTCCTGTACAGCGGGGGGAAAGACTCCTCGCTCGCCGCCCACCTGCTCGACCGGTTCTACGATGTCCGCTGCGTCACCGGGAGCTTCGGGCTCACCGACGACTGGGAGCACGCCGAGCGGGCGGCCGCGGAGCTCGGGTTCCCCTTCGAACGCGTCGAGCTGGACCGCGCGGTCGCCGAGGAGGCGGCCGCGACGATGCTCGACGACGGCTACCCCCGCAACGGGATCCAGCGCGTCCACGAGCACGCCTTGGAGGCGATCGCGAGCCGCGACGTCGACGCGATCGCCGACGGTACCCGGCGGGACGACCGGGTGCCGACGGTCTCTCGCGCGCAGGCGCAGAGCCTGGAGGACCGCCACGGCGTCGACTACATCTCCCCGCTGTCCGGGTTCGGTCGCCACGCGGTCGACCGGCTCGTCGAGGAGACGTTCGACGTCCAGCAGGGACCGAGCGAGGAGGTGCCGAAGGCCGACTACGAGGACGAGCTCCGGACCCTCATCGCCGAGGACCACGGCGAGGCGACCGTCGACGAGGTGTTTCCGGACCACGACCAGACGTACGTCCACGGTCGGACCGATTAGCTCGGCGGCGAGTCGTCGCCGCCCGTCTGCCGACGCCGATCGAGCCCCTACCGCCGCTCGTCGAGGAACGACTCCACGCCCTCCCTCGAGGGGAGCGCCGTCATCCCGCCCCGTTCCCGGACCGAGAGCGCGGCCGTCGCGTTGGCGAACGCGACCGCGTCGTCGAGGTCGGGCGCGGCGGCCGCGTCGTCCGCGGCGAGCCGAGCGATCAGCCCGGCGGTGAACGCGTCGCCGGCGCCGGTGGCGTCGACGGCCTCGACCGCGAAGCCGCCGTGGCGGGCGGTCCGCTCTCCCCACGGCGCCGCCGCCGAGCTCGCGACGACCGCGCCCGACTCCCCGAGCGTGACGACGGCGGTGTGGGGGCCGAGATCCAGCAGATCGCGCCCGAGCGCCTCGCCCTCCTTCGACGAGAGCCCCGTCGCCGCCACGTCCTCGTCGCTGGCGAAGACGACGTCGCTGTCGGCGACGATCTCGCGGACTGCGTCGACGACGCTCTCCCGCTCCCCGTCCGGGACGAGGTCCTCGCGGTAGTTGATGTCGAACGATACCGCGCAGTTGCGCTCGGCGGCGGCCGCGGCCAGTTCGCGCATCGCCGCCCTCCCGTCCGGGTGGGTCAGGGCGACGCCGCCGAGGTGGACCCACGAGACGGCGGCCAGCTCGTCCGCCGGCACCGAACCGGGCTCGAAGCCGAACGCGACGTCCCGGGAGCCGTAGAAGCGGAACCGCCTCCCGTCGACGCCGGGCGGCGAGACGACCGCGAGCGTGGTGTTGCCGTCGGCCCGCTCGAACGCCGCCGTCGGCACCCCCTCGTCGACGAGCGTCTCGCGTAGGAGGTCACCGAACGGGTCGCCGCCGAGCCGCGTCCAGAACGCCGGCGCCGCGCCGAGCCGGGAGAGCCCGACCGCGACGTTGGCCGGCGCGCCGCCCGGTCGGTGAGAGAAGCCGTCGACGTCGCGGAGCGTCTCCCCCGGTCCGGGGAGGAAGTCGATCAGCGTTTCGCCGGCCACGAGGATCTCCGCCATGCGAGAGACGGGGCCGCCCGACGACATGAAAGTGGGCGGTTCTCCGACGCCCTACTCCCCGTTCTCCTCGCCCGTCTCCGCCGCCGCGACTTCCTCGGCGACCGCCTCGAACGCGGCGAGGATCACTCGCTTGCAGGCCTGCCCCTCGGTCGTCCAGTGCTGGGCGTAATCGAGCATGTCGTCGTAGATGTCCGGCTTGCAGCCGGCGGCCTGCGGGTGGCCGCCGCCGTTCACCCGCCCGGCGACCTCGTGAGCGTGTCGGAACCCGTCGGAGCCGCGGATCGACGCCGAGCCGGCGGGCTTGACGATCACCGCGGCGTCCGCGCCCGCCTCGCGGAGCGCCTCCGCGACCTCGTTCTGCGAGCAGCGGCCGTACGTCACCGCGACGGTCCACTCGCCGACCTCGTGGGTGACCGCGCGGTCGACGGCGGCGTCGATCCGGGCCTCCTTCTCGACCCGGCGGTCGGCGACGAACGCCTCGACGGTCTCGGGGAGGTCGGCGCCGTACGCGCCCACGACCGTGGCGTACTCCTCGCTGCCGGCCCAGTAGGAGTAGTCGGCGAGGTCGTCCGAGCGCGGGTCCTCCTTGATCCAGAGGTCGTGGTCGCGCGTCACCGTCGCCAGCTCGGCCCACCGGTCGCCGAACGCGTGGTCGAGCGAGCGCAGCGCCACGTCGGCGGTGCACTCCTCGTCGGACTCGCCGATCACGAGGTCGACGCCGAGGTCCCGGACCGCCGCGGCCGTCTCCTCGTCCCACTGGTGGTGGTCGAACCACCGGACCGAGGCGGCCTCCTCCGCGAGCGCCTCCAGCGGCTCCGCGATCCACTCGTAGTCGTCGGGACAGAGGTCACAGACGAACAGGTCGACGTCGTCGTCGGCGTACGCGAGCACGCGTTCGAGCGAGGTGTCGAGCGAGTACGGTCCCGCCGCGACCAGCCCGACCGGCGACCGCGTGTGAGCGTCGTCGGTGGGGTCGTCGCTCTCGTCCTCCTCGTGCGTATCCCCCGCGAGCGCGTCGTCATCGCCGCGGTCCGCCGCTTCCTCGTCCTCGTCGTGGTCCGTCGCTTCCTCGTCCTCGTCGTCGTCGCCCTCCGCGAGCCGAGCCGCGATGGCCGCCTCGAAGTCGGCGACGTCGAGCGCGGCGTCGTACGCCTCGCGGACCATCGCCGCGCAGGCGAGCCCGTCGGCGTCGCCGTCGGCGATCACGACCGCCTCGCTCCCCTCGATCGCCTCCTTCGCTCGGCGCTCGGAGCGCTCCTCGTCCAGCGAGTCCGGGTAGAAGAAGCCCTTGCCGGGCAGCCGCGTGTACCGCGAGCGGGGTATCCCCGCCTCGTCGATGAGCTCGTCGTCCATACCGTCGAGCCGGGCGGGAGCGGGAAAACTCCGCCGTTCTCGGGGTGACCGCGCCCCGCCGTCTCGACCGCGTCCCGCCGTCTCGACCGCGCCACCTCGTCGCCTCACCGCCTCGCCGCCCCGCCGCGATCGGCCCTCAGACCGTCGTCCGGCGCGGGTCCTCGTCGGTGAGCTGGCGGACGGTGAGCACGGGGATCGGACAGGTCCGCACGACGCGCTCCGCGACGGAGCCGATCAGGAACCGGTTCTCCCCGTGGCGGCCGCGGGTGCCCATCGCGACGACGTCGGCGTCGACGTCGCGCGCGTATCCCGATATCTCCGCGGCCGGCCGCCCCTCGCGCACCTCGACCGTCACGTCCAGTTCGGGGTCGCGCTCCGCCGCGGCGGCGGTGACCTGTTCGAGCGCCGACTCGCCGTGGTCGTCGAGCGCGTCGCGGAGGTCGTCGCGGACCTCGTCGGGCGTGGACTCGACCTCGCCGCTGTCGACGACGTAGACGGCGTGGACTTCGGCGTCGAAGCGGGCGGCGACGTCGACGGCGACGTCGACGGCCCGACGCACGCTGTCGGAGCCGTCGGTCGCGACCACGATCGTGTCGAACATACGCCCTCGTTCGCCGAGCCGGTAGTTAAAAACAGGCGGTCGACTCCGGCACCACATCGATCGACACCGTGAGTGCAGCGACGGTACATTTTATAAGCCACTGAACCGATGCGGCGGCGTGCCTCCGAGCGGTCGCCATCGGCGACCGCGAGGAGCCCGCGAGGGAGTCAGTCGTCCGGAGCGAAGCGGAGGACGACTGACGAGGCTGGGGAGGTGTGAGGCGCGGTTGCGGTGCCGTGCGGGTGGGACTCAAAGGGGCAGCCGGGAGGCGGGCGCAGGCGACGCAAGCACTGCAAGGAGCGAGTGCAACGAGCGACTGAAGCGCGCAGCGAGCGTGCGCCCGCCTCCCGGCTGGGGCTTCGGAGGTGGTGACCGCAACGTAGTCGGACACGTACCGCCTCCCGGCTGGGGCTTTGGAGGTGGTGACCGCAACGTAGTCGGACACGTACCGCCTCCCGGCTGGGGCTTTGGAGGTGGTGACCGTCGATCCGTCAGCAACGACTTATAAATAAACGACGGGGACTTCGGAGGTAATCGTTCCGTCTTCAGGAGTCATTTATAAGTAATCAAATAGAAATTAACCGACCGACAGCAACGAATTATAACCGGCCACCACTTGGGCGATCAATTATAAATCGCGATCCGCGCACCGCCTCGCTTACGCCAAGAAGACGTGCCGCGGCCGGTCGGCCAGCACCTCGCGGCCCCACTGGACCGTCTCGCGGAACTCGTCGGAGCCGAAGAACGTCATCGCGTCCTCCTTCGCCTCCCACTGGCTGGCGATGAACATGTCGTTCTCGTCCTCGACGTTGGTCATGAGGTCGGTCTCGACGTGGCCGTCCATCTCCGCGAGGATGTCGCCGACCTCGTCGAACGTGTCGCCGAACTCCTCGCGGTAGTCGGGCTTGACCGTGTAGAACATCCCCATCGTCCCGAATCCGGACTCCTCGCCGGCCCGGGCGACGACGTCCGGCAGCTCCGAGAGGAACCCGGCCGCGGTCTCGGCGGCGGAGGCCGTGTCCCAGATGGAGACGACCGCGGACCGGTCGGTGTGTCGGCCCTCGTACACCGCCGTCTTCACGTGCGTGCCGTAGTGGTCGAAGTTGCCGCGGAGCCCCTCGACCTCGTCGAACAGCGCCTCGACGTCGGCCTCGCTGTACAGCACGGTGGCGTACACGTCCTCGCCGTGCGGCTTCCCGGCGTAGATGTCGAGGTCGGCGAGCTCGCCGCGGATCTCCTCGTCGGAGACCTCGTCGCCCTCGCCGCTCGCCCCCTCCTCGCCGTGCGGATGGTCGCCCTCACCGCTCGCCTCCTCATCGCCGTGCGGGTGGTCCCCGTGCGCTGAGCCGCCGCCCGCGCTCGCGTGGTCGTGGCCCCCGCCGCGGCCCCCGTGGCCCTCGTCGCCGTGGTGGTCGCCCTCGCCGTGAGCGCCGCCGCTTCCCCCTTCGCCGTGGGCGTGCCCCCGCTCGCCGTCCCCGCCGGCGTCGCCGGTCGGCACCGTTTCGCCCGCGAGGTACGCGCCGAGGTCGCCCGGCGGGAACCGCCGCCCGATGTAGAAGTCGCCGAACTCGCCGTAGCGCGAGGAGGCCGGATCGAAGCGCATCTCGTACACGATGTCCTTGATGTCAGTCGGGTCCGCCCCGAACAGCGTGACGCCCCACTCGTGGTCGTCGAGGCCGACCGAGGAGGCGATCACCTGCTTGATCTTCCCGGCGTACTCCTTGCCGACCTCGCCGTGGCCGGCCATGAGATCGGCGCGGTCCGAAAAGGAGAGGTCGTACCAGTTGTACTCCTCGCCGCGGCGCTTGCTCATCGGGTAGAAGCAGACGTACTCGTCGTCCGGGATCTCCGGCGTCAGCTTCCCCTCGATGTACCCGCGGAGGCCGGCGTCGACCTCCTCCGGCCCCTCCTCGAAGTACGCGTCGGAGACGTAGCCGGAGACCTCGGTGACCGAGACGTACGAGGTGGTCCGTTCGGTAAACCGGGCGAGCGCGGTGTCCTCGAACCGGCGCTCGATCGACGAGAGGTCGTCGAGCGAGGGTCGGAAGTGGACGAACAGGAGGTCCGCCTTGTGCCCGAGCACGGAGAACAGGCCGGAGTCGCCCTCGTCGGCGTCGGCGACCAGCTCCCGGTGTTTCAGGAAGGCCTCGCCCTCCTCGATCGCCCGTCGTCGCTCCCGCTCGGGGGCGTCGCGCCACGCGTCCCAGTCGATGGACCGGAAGTCGTGCAGCGCGAACCACCCCTCCTCGGTCTGTGGTGCCTCGACCATACCCGTCGTTCGAGCGCCGGGACTTAGGAGTTTGCGAGTCGTCGTCGCCCCTCCCACGTCGAAGCCGTCTCAGCGAGTCGCTCGAGCGTAACTGTGAATCCCCCGACAAGATTAATCGTGATCAGCGCGTTGAGGGCGCATGGCCATCGCTCGGCACGATCGCGGGGTACGGGCGGACCTGCGGGCGTTGCTCTCGCAGGTCCATCCGGTGTTCATGTTGCCGCCGCTCGCGGCCTCGTGGTTCGGTGCGGCCGTCGCCGGCGAGTTCGGCCTCACGGTGGGCGCGGTCCACATGAGCGCGATCTTCTTCGCGGTGTACACGGCGCACGTGAAGGACGGCTACGTCGACTTCCACCGGCGCGGCGAGGACGACGACCACCCCATGACCGTCCGCGGCTGTCGGCTCTCACTCCTCGCGGCCGGCGTCGGCTTCGCCGCCTGTACGTTCGCGCTCGGCGCGCTCGTCGGGCCGGGCGCCGCGCTCGTCACCCTCCCGACCTGGTTCATCGGGTATCTCCACGCGCCGCAGCTCGACACGAATCCGCTCACCACCACGCTGGGGTACCCGACCGGCATCGCGCTCGCGCTGCTCGGTGGGTTCTACGTCCAGACGACCGTGGTGACCGCGACGATACTCGGATTCGCGCTCGTCTTCCTCGTGACGCTCGCCGGGGTGAAGATCATCGACGACGAGCAGGACTACGCGTACGACCGGTCGATCGACAAGCGGACGGTCTCGGTGCTGCTCGGCCGACCGCGGGCCCGGACGCTGGCGTTCTCCCTGTTGATGACCGGGCTCATCGGCGTCCTCTGGGGCACGGTCGACGGGCTGTTCCCCCCGTCGGCGCCGGCCGCGGCGCTCGCCTTCGGCTCGGTGGCGGTGGTGGCCAGACCGGCCCGCCCGACGATCGCGACGATGCTCCTGATCCGCGGCGCCTATGTCTTCCTGGCGCTCCTGATCGTGGCCGTCTGGTTCCGGCCGCTGTCCGGCACCCCGCTTCCCGACATCACCGTGTTCGGACCGTACACGTACCTCGCCACCGAGGTCGTCTTCGGCGGGGCCGCGTTCGCCCTGCTCCGCTACGCCGGCGCGCTCCGTCGGTCGGCCCGGACGATCGCCGCCCTGTACCCGATCGCGTACCTCTGGGACTGGTACACGCTGGAGGTCGGCGTCTTCGAGGTCACGATGCGCACCGGGTACGACCTGTTCGGGATCCCGATCGAAGAGCACCTCTTCATGATCGTCGTGCCGGCGCTCGTCCTCGGCATTCACGAGACCATCCGGACGCTCTCGGTCGACTCAGACGAGTCGCCCCGGAGCGACTCGCAGGCGTGAGCGCACTCGCGGTTCGACGGCCGGCCCGGGTCCGACGGCCGATTCCGGCCCGACCGAAACGCTTTCCGAGCCTCCCGGAAAGGGACTGACGATGCGGAAGAGCGGACCGCCGAAGGGACTGATCTCGTATCTCGTGTTGGAGCTGCTCGACGAGCGGCCCCGGTACGGATACGAGCTGCTCGGCGAGATAACCGAGATCAGCGGCGGCCACTGGGAGCCGTCGTACGGCTCCGTCTATCCGATCCTCTACAAGTTCGAGGAGGAGGGCCTCGCCGAGCGCGTCGAGCGCGCCGACGAGCCGGACCGGAAGTACTTCGGGCTCACGGACGCGGGCCGCGACGAACTGGCCGAGAAGCGGAGCGAGATCGGCGGGGAGGCGAAGGAGTTCGGGGACGTCGTCCTCGGCTTCTACCACCTCTACTCGGCGCTCGCCACCGACGACCGGTTCGAGGTCGACGACGCCGACGGCGACTGGGAGTACTCCGAGCGCTACAGCGCGTGGATAGTCGAGCAGACGATCCGTCACCACGAGCGCGACTTCGGCGAGTTCGAGCGGATCGACGCCGCGCCGGAGGAGTTCCACGCGGCGAGCGCCACCGAGGGCGGCGACGAGGAAGAGAACGGCGAGAGCGACGCGGCACCCGACGGCGTCGACCGGGACGACTGACCGGATCGCGGGGCGCCTGCTACGTCGCCGCCGCGGTCGCGGCTACCGGTCGATGAGCCGTCCGAGGACGCCGCCGGGGAGCCCGGCGCGGACCAGGCGGTCGTACAGCCGGTCGGGGAGCAGCGCGGCCGCCCGCGGGAGCCAGCGCGCGCGGCGGCTCACCCGGTAGACGGTCCGCGGTCGGTCGGTCGTGGCCGCGACGACGACGCGCTCGACGGCGGTCTCGACGTCGGTCGCGACGGGCGAGTACCCTTCGAACGCCCGGTAGGCGTCGGCGTACGGGCCCTCGGGGTCAGCCTCCGCGCTCCGCTCTGCGAGCCCCGCGGCGGCGCGCTCGTTGAACCCGGTCGGGACCGGGCCGGGCTCGACGAACGCGACCGTCGCGCCGTGGGGCTCGATCTCCCGGCGGAGGGCGTCGGCGTACCCGCGGAGGCCGGCCTTCGCGGCGCTGTAGGCGCCGTGGTACGGCAGGGCCGTCGACCCGACCATCGACCCGACGACGACGATCCGACCGTCGCGGTCGCGGATCGACGGGAGCGCGGCCCGGACGACGGTGTGGACCGCGGTCAGGTTCGTGTCGAGCTGCCGGCGGAACGAGTCGACGGTGGTGTCCTCGACCGCCGCGATCTCGTACCCGCCGACGCAGGAGACGACCCGGTCGAGCTCGCGGCCGGCGAGGAGTTCCTCGACCGCGTCGCCGTCGCGTAGGTCGAGGGCGTGCGTCTCCGCGTCTTCGGGGAGGGAGGCCAGCCCGTCGGCGTCGCGGTCGATCCCGATCACGTCGTGGTCGGCGGCCGCGAGCGTTCCGACGACGCCGCCGCCGATCCCGCCGGCCGCCCCGGTCACGAGGACGCGCATGGAACCCGGTAGCGCCCGGGGGCTGGTGACGCTGGCGGTTCGGACCGCGGCCGGAGGCCGGAGCGAAGCGGCCGGGACCGCTCCCGAAGGCATATATCGTCGACCCGTGATTACCGGACGTATGTCCACCGACGAACCCTCCGTCCCGATCGTCTGCACCGAGTGCGAGACGGAGACGAGCGTCCCCCTCTCCGACGTGGCGGACGCGCTCGCCAAACACAACGACGGGAAACACGACGGCGACGAGGTGGCGGAGGTCGACCCGGCGCTGAAAGACCGGCTCGCGGACCTCGTCGCCGAGGACCTCGGACTCCTCGACGAGGCGTGACGGTGAGAAGGCGGCCGCGGACAGCCGACGGGCGGCCGTCGTCGACCGCGGTCGACCGACCGTTTCGATCCCGGTAATCGGAGTCGGTCGCCGGTGTCGGCGGTGCGCCGGACCCCGACCCGCTCAGTCGTTCCTCGCGAGCGCGCCCTTCGGGTGCCCCTTGTGCTGGAGGTTCCGGTTGTCGCGCTTCCGCGTCGCCGTCGCCGGGATGACCGTGTCGGCGTCGACCTCGCTCCGCGGTCGCCCGGTGTAGCCGTGGTCGGGGTGTTCGGCGCAGTGGGCCATCGCGTCGTGGGATCCCTCCCACGGCCCCTCGTCGCAGCCGTCCGCCGTGCAGACGAACACTATCTCATCAGACATGTTGACGAAGGCTTCCCCGCCGTCATATATAAAACTGGAGCTAGAGTTATCAGCGTAGATAACGGGCGCCGAAACAGATGCCTATCCGGGCCCCGCGACGGACGTCGGTCTGGGCATCGGGGCCCGAGACCGGGACTCAGTCGCCGGCGGCGGGGGCACCGAACAGCTCGACGCTCGTCCCGTCGTGGCGGCAGTCCTCTAGCGCGTGTTTGGCGGCGAACCCCGCCTCGTGAGCGGTGGCGCCCCGACCGACGCCGACCTGCAGCTCCACTTCCACGTCGTCTTTGACGTGCGCGACCGCTTCGGCGAACGCGCGCTCGGGGAGATCAGGGCAGACGGAGATGATGTTGTCGCCCCCGACGAAGAAGGAGAGCGCCCCGTGTTGCTCCCGGAGATACCGCATGAGAGACGCGTACGCCCGTTCGATGTTGATGAACGTGTCGAACTCGTTGAGTCGATCGGTGTACTTCCCGGTCGCGTTAACGACGTCGAAATGCGCGACCTGAAGGTCCGATACCGTCGTCTCCGTGAGGTACTCGCCGGCGAGCACCTCGGTCCGGGCCTTGTCTTGGGCGCTCCCTTCGTGCTGGAGCTGCTGGTTCGCGGCCTCCAAGGCGTCGACCGGTCGTTCGTCGACCGCGGTGCCGAGGCTGATGCTAACCGGGTACCGGTTCCCGATCGACTCTTGGAGGGCCGCGTGGGCCGCGTCGTCCACGCCGTTCGTCACGGCGATCATGTTGTCGAAGCGCGTGAAGAAGACGTACGCGTCGCGGTGGCCGACGAACTGGGCGATGTCGGCGAACAACCGCGACTGGAGCGTCTGGAGGTCCATCTCCCGCCGCGGCTCCGGTGTCGTCGTCCACGGGCCGTAGTTGTCGATCTGGACGAGGGTCACCTGGGTCGTCGTCACAGTAAACACCGATTGGGAGTCCTGCCGCTTTACGCTTCCGTTATCCGGAAGCTGAAACCCGTATCGCATCTGGGAAGACGCGCGTTCTCGGTCGACCGCGGAACCGGTCACGGAACCGCCACGTCCTCACAGCCACCGCGCCCCCACAGCCACCGCGCCCCCGCAACCACTACGGCCGTGGCGCCCCGATGATGGACATGGCATTCAGCGGCGCCGTCCTCGACGTGGACGGCACGGTCGTGCGAGGCAACGATCCGATCCCGGGCGCCCCGGCCGGCTACCGTCGGCTCCGGGAGGCCGGGATCGAGACGCTGTTCGTCTCGAACAACCCGACGAAGACGCCGACGGCGTACGTCGATCGGCTCGGCGCCGCGGGGTACGACGTCGATGTCGACAGCGTGTTCACGGCCGGAACCGTGACGACGCGGTTCCTGCGGCAGCACCACGCCGACGACGAACTGCTGTGTATCGGCGACCCCGGGCTGTTCGATCAGTTCGAGGACGCGGGGCTCTCGACGACGGACGACGTCGACGCCGCCGACGCGCTCGTCGCCTCGATCGACCGCGGGTTCGACTACGAGGACCTCTGTACCGCGCTGTGGACGCTGGAGCGCGGCGTCCCCTTCATCGGCACCGACCCCGACGTGGTCATCCCGGCCCCCGAGCGCGACGTGCCCGGCTCCGGCGCGGTGATCAACGCGATCGCCTCCGTCGCCGAGCGCGAGCCCGACGTCGTCCTCGGCAAGCCGTCGGACCCCGCGATCGAGATGGTCCGTGAGCGCCTCCCGTACCCGCCCGAGGAGTGTCTCGTCGTCGGCGACCGCCTGAACACGGACATCGCGCTCGGCGAGCGCGCGGGGATGACGACCGTGCTCGTCAGGTCCGGCGTAACCGACGACGACCGGATCGCCGCCGCCGACGTCACCCCCGACTACGTGCTCGACGACCTCGGCGAGATCGACCGAGTCCTCGACTGAACGCACCCGTCTCGCCCCCGCGTCAGTACTTCCGCTCCGTGGGTAACGTTTATACGAATCAGTCGCTTCTCCATGCGTATGAGTGGCGTTGACACGCACGAGGGAGCGACCGGAGACGACGAGGAGGACCCGGAGCGACCCGTACGCGTGATCGAAGGGCACGCGGTCCAGTTCAACGAGTACCGGTACTGACCGGGGGCGCGGCCGTCGACCGGTGTCGGGACCGTTAAGTGCTCGTCCCGGGTAGCCGAGGGTGTGATACGGAGGCTCCGACGCGCGAGTACCTTCGCCGCCGTAGCCGCGCTCGCGGCCCTCGCGCCGACGCTCGGCGACGCCGCGGTCGTTCCCTTCCTCGCGGTCGCCGGCCTCGCCTTCTTCGGAATCCGCGACGGGGAGTGGTTCGAGACGCTCGCGCTGCCGGGCGATCGCGAGGAGGAGCGGCTCTACGGGCTCGTCGCCTTCTCGGTCGCCGCCGCCGGCCTCGCGCTGTTCGCCTCGCTCCCCCGCGCCCCCCTCCCGTACGAGGCGTTCGCCGCGGCGGCGCTCGCCGTCGGCGGGGGACGGTTCGGCCGGGAGCTCGTCGGCCGGTCGACGACCGACGAGTTCCCGCTCGTCGCCGGCTACGTCGGGGTGGGCGCCCTCGCGGCCTTCGTCGGACAGGTCGCGGTGCGGCTCCAGACGGCGGCCCTCGGCGTCGACGGCGGGTTCTCCATCGACGGGCCGGTCCCCGCTCCGGGCGTCGACCCCGCGGGGGCGGCGTCGCTGGCGACCGCGCTCCCCGACCTCGTCTTCATCGCGTCGGTCGCCGCGCTGACCGCCGCGCTCGTGCGGTCGCTGGTGTTCGCCCGCGACGCGCACATCACGGTGATCCTCGTCGCGTTCGCGGTCTGGGGGTTCCTCGCGCTCGACCCGGCGGTCACCGTCCCCCTCGTCGCGTTCGGTCTCGGCGTGACCGTCGCGCTCGGTTACATCTCCTTCGCGCTCGGCACCGCCTCCGTCCCCGGGATGCTCACCGGTGTGCTCTCCGCCCTGCTCGCCGTCGTGCTCGGCGGGGTCGGCTGGTTCCTCACGCTGATGTCCTTCTACGCCGTCGGCGGGCTCGCCTCGAAGTACCGCTTCGACGAGAAGGCGGCCCGCGGCGTCGCCCAGGAGAACGAGGGGGCCCGCGGCACGGGTAACGTGCTGGCGAACTCCGCGGTCGCGCTCGTCGCGCTCGTCGGCTACGCCGCGACCGCCCACGTCGCGCTCCCTCCGGCCCCGTTCGCGCTCGCCTTCGCGGGGGCGACCGCCACGGCGATGGCCGACACGCTCTCCTCGGAGATCGGCGGGCTGTTCGACGGGCCGCGGCTCGTCACGACCCTCAAGCGGGTCGACCCCGGCACCGACGGCGCGATCACCTGGCAGGGTGAGTTCGCCGGTCTCGCGGGCGCGCTCCTCGTCGGCGGCCTCGCCGCGGTCGGAATGCCTCTCGGCGACCTCGTCGGCGGCGGCGGGGTCGTCGTCTTAGCGGGGGTCGCGGGCATGACCGTCGACAGCCTCCTCGGCGCGCTGGTCGAGGGCGACCGGATCGGCAACCAGACCGTGAACTTCCTCGCGACGCTGTCCGGGGCGGCGGTCGCGGTCGGGCTCGGGGTGACGGTGCTGTGAACCCGGCGTCGAACGACGGCGAGGGGCCGGACTCCGACCCGTCGGACGAAGACGCCGATACCCCGGACCCGCGCGTCCGCGCCGCCCGCCCGCCAGACGCCGACCGGATCCGCGAGCTCCAGGCGTTCCTCCGGCAGCCGAACCCGGACCTCTTGGAGTACGGCCTCGCGGTCGGCTCGGCGCTCGTGAGCGTCGCGGACGGCCGCCCGGTCGGGTACCTGCTTCCGGTCGACGCCCCCAACCGCCCCGGAGTCCACATCGCCGAACTCGTCGTCGACCGGGACCACCGGCGCGAGGGGCGCGCACGCGGCCTCCTCTCGGCCGCGATCGAAGGGGCCGACGGTCCCGTGACGCTCCAAGCGCACCCCGACAACGACGGAGCGCTCGCGCTGTACGACGGGCTCGGCTTCGAGGTCGTCGACCGGCGCCCCGACGCGTACGCCGACGGCGACGCGCTCGTACTACGCCGGGAGTAGAGTCGTCGGCCTCGGAGCGGCCGGCGCCTCGCAGGCGCTCGGCGCCCCCGGAGCGGCGGGCGATCTCTCTCGGGAGCGAGCGAGAACAGACAAAAGGACTATTCGAGCCCCGCGCTACGGGCGAGACATGAGCGACGCCGACGCGGAGCCGGAAGCGGGCGAGGGTCCAGACGCGAGCGACGCCGCCGCCGACCCGATCGACGTCGACTTCGGCGAGGACGGGCTCGTCCCCGCGATCGCCCAAGACGCCGACTCGGGCGAGGTGCTGATGCTCGCGTACGTCTCGCCGGAAGCGCTCGACCGCACCCGCGAGACGGGCGAGGCGCACTACTACTCCCGGTCGCGAGACGAGCTGTGGCACAAGGGGGGCTCCTCCGGCCACGCGCAGGAGGTCCGCGAGGTGCGCGTCGACTGCGACGCCGACACGCTCCTGTACCTCGTCGACCAGAACGTCGGGGCGTGTCACACGGGGCACCGGTCCTGTTTCCACCGGACGATCGACGGCGAGCACGTCGGGGAGCGCGTCTTCGACCCGGACGAGGTGTACTGAATGGGCGACGCGGCCGGCGGCGCGGCGGACCGCGGCGCGGCGGGACGCGACGCGGAGCCCGACCCGGTCGCCGAGGCGGGCGAGGCGGCCGCGAGGCTCCGCGAGCGCTACGACGAGCTCCGGGGGATCGAGGGCCGGATCGCCGACCTCGGCCGGGAGCGCGTCGAGGCCGCGGCGGACACGTACCGCCGGGCCCACCGCGTGCTCGACGAGTACGAGGAGGACGCGGTCGGCAGCGGCGACTTCGAGGCCTACGTCCGGTTCGAGGGCGAGTTCGCGAACGCGGTCGACGTCGACGACGACGCGCTCGCGGCCGACGCGTTCGCGGCCGCCGACGAGGCGGTCGACAAGAAGCGGCTCTCGGAGCGCGACTTCGAGGCGGCCCGCGAGGCGCTCGAACCCGCCGGGGAGTACGTCGACCTGCTCGCCGACCGCGACGAGGCGCTCGACGACTATCGGATCGCCCGCAGGGACGCCCGTGAGGCGAAGAAGCGCCTCGCCGCCCGGCTCGACGAGCTTCGCGAGGTCGCGGCGATGGCGGACGCCGACCTCGACGCCGACGTCGACCGCCTCCGCGAGCCGGTGGAGACGTACAACGAGGCGGTCCGGGAGTCGTTCGACGAGTTCTATAAGTCCGCGTCGGCCCGCGAGGCATTCTCGTTCCTCGATCGCGCGGACGCGACGCCGTTCGTCGACGTCGACGTGCCGCCGACGGACCTGGCCGACTACGTCGCCGAGTACGAGGCGGGCGAGGAGCCGCTGCCGACCCTATTGAAGTACGCGGACTACTCGAACTCGAAGCTGGAGCACTACGTCGACGACCCCGGCGCGCTCCGGACGGCGGTCGCGGTCCACCGCACCTATATCGAGCGGCTCGACGGCGAGCCCCTGACGCTCGACTGGCCGCCCGCCGCCGGCGACGAGCTCGCCTACGAGATCGACGAGCTGATCCCGCTGGTCTCGCGCGTCGCCGACGACGACACGGTCGCGACGCTGCGCGCCGTCCGCGATCTCGCGCGCGACGACGAGTACGAGCGGCTCCGCCGCGCCGCCGAGGTTCGCGACGCGCTGGACGACCCCGAGCTGGAGCTGGTGCGGACCGGCGCCGTCGACGACCGGGTGCGCGAGGCCGAGCGCACCCTGGAGATCGCCGAGGACGTGCTCGCGGAGACGGAGCGGTAGCGCGCTTTTAAACGGCGTCTCCCGGGGAACCGCGCCCTTTCAATAGCCGCCGGCGTCGACGTGACGACATGACACGATTCGACGCCGCGACGGAGACGGAGCGGCTGAAGCTGATCGCGGACGCGGCGGCCGCGCACCGCGCCCGGTCGAGCGACGTGATGACCGTCGACGTCGACCCCGACAGCGACGTCACCGAGGGCGGCGAGGTGCCGCCGTGGATCCAGCTCGTCGGCACGGAGCTGATCTTGGACTGCACCGACGACGAGTTAGAGCGGCTGAAGGACCTGCTCGGCGAGTTCCCCGAGTTCCGGATCGACGAACTCGTCAGCCCGGAGGAAGCCGAGGGGACGAACGCGGTCGTCACCGCGCGCTCGGACGCCAACCGCGTGGCGGGGTTCGTCGAGCGCGCGTTCCGCGAGGTGTACGGGCTCGACGAGGAGTATCGGGCCTGGGTGACGGCGATATGAATCGGATGAGGGTGTTGCTGTCGGGTGTTTATAATTGAGTGACGGCTCGGCGGTGACGGCTTTCGGATTCCCAGCCGCCTGCTTATAAATCGTTGATCGTGGCTTGACGATGAAAACCTCCAAAGCCCCAGCCGTGAGGCGGGCGCACGTTCGCTGCGCTCCTCGTCACTCGCTTCGCTCGTTCCTGCGGTGCTTACGTCACCTGCGCCCGCCTCACGGCT
>NZ_NHPF01000060.1:0-20084 GCF_002252925.1 Halorubrum sp. Ea8 | reverse complement strand
CCGTCGCGCGCTCCGGACCGCGTCGGTCACACCGCGCGTCGGCCCGGTTCCCGCCCCGCCGGCGCGACTCGCCGGTCGGCACTCGCCGGGTCGCGTCCGACTCGCCGCCGCTTATAAGCTCTCGACCCGAATCGGGCGTATGGACGGAGACGCCACCGTCGTCGGCGGCGGGCTCGCCGGGCTCGTCGCGGCGACCCGGCTCGCCGAGGCGGGCGCGGACGTGACGCTGTACGAGCGACGGCCCGATGTCGGCGGACGCGTGCGGACCGAGACCGTCGACGGGTTCACTATCGACCGCGGCTTTCAGGTGCTGTTCACGAGCTACCCGGCGGTCGCGGCCGAGCTCGACGCCGACGCCCTCGACGTCCGGCGCTTCGCTCCCGGCGCGACGATCTGCCGGCCGGGATCGCGGTCGACCCTCTCGGACCCCCTCCGCGATCCCCGCGGGGCGATCCCCTCGCTCTTGAACGACGAGGTCTCGTTTTCGGACAAGCTCCGGACGCTCGCGCTCCGGTACGACCTCTCGAAGCGGGACGAGGGCGACTTCTTCGCCGGGCGGGACGACTCCATCCGCGAGTACCTCCGCGATTGGGGCTTCGCGGACGACTACGTGACCAACTTCGTCGAGCCCTTCTACGGCGGGATCACGCTCGACCGGAGCCTCTCCACCTCGAAGCAGGTGTTCGAGTACACGTTCCGCGCGATGGGCCGCGGCGCCATCGGCGTCCCCGCCGAGGGCATGACGGCGATCCCCGAGACGCTCGCCGCCCGCGCCCGCGAGGCGGGCGTGACGATCGAGACCGGCGAGGACGTCGAATCGGTCCGAACTGCGGGCCAGGGGCGGATCCCGTTCCGCACGGGACGCGCCGACGCCGAGGGGGCCACCGTCGAGCTCGCGGACGGCTCGACGCGGGAGACGGACGCGGTCGTCGTCGCCGCCACTCCGCCGGAGGCCCGGCGGCTGACCGGCGTCGAGTCGATCCCCACCGAGGCCGTTCCCAACGTCACCGGCTGGTACGCGCTCCCCGCGGGCGAGTCGTTCGAGACCGGGAAGCGGATCCTGCTCAACGCGGCCGACGAATCGCCCAACGCCGTGATACCGATGTCGGAGGTCGCCCCCGAGTACGCCCCCGACGACCGCGCGCTGCTCGCGGCGACGTTCCTCGGCGAGGCGTCGCTGGACCGCCCCGCCGACGCGCTCCGGGACGACGTCCGCGACGCCTTGGAAGCGTGGTACCCCGACCGCGGGTTCGACGGGCTAGAGACGCTCGACGTCCACCGGATCCGGTTCGCGCAGTTCGCGCAGCCGCCCGGCGTCCACGCCGACCTCCCCGACCCCGACGACCCCGAGGGCCCCGTCGTTCTCGCCGGCGACTACACGGCGTGGTCGTCGATCCAGGGCGCGCTGGAGAGCGGCCGAACGGCGGCCGCGGCCGCGGGCGACTATTTATAAGTAGCGTCGCGCTCCGCAGCGCCTACTCCTCTCGGTGGAACGACCCCTCGCCGTGCTCGTCGATCGCCGCGAGCAACTCGTCGCGCTGGCGGCGGATCTCGGGCGGGAGGTCGGCGTACGCGTGGTCGAACATGTCGGTCGGATCGGCCTCGATCGACTCCGCGACGTCGATCGCGTCGGCGACGACGTCGTCGGCCTCCTCGCGGATCGCCGCGACGCCCTCGTCGTCGATCCGCCCGGTCTCCCGCAGGAACGCCTCCATGCGGTCGAGCGGGTCGAGCGCGCGCCACGGATCGACGTCGTCGGGGTCGCGGTAGGCGGTCGGGTCGTCGGCGGTGGTATGCGCGCCGAATCGGTACTCGACGAACTCGATCAGGGCGGGGCGGGGGGTGTCGGCGGACGCGTCCGCCGGTCCCTCGCCCCCGGCCCGGGCGCGCTCGGCCGCCTCCCGCGTGACGACGTAGCTCGCGAGCGGGTCCATCCCGTCGACCCGGACGCCGTCGAACCCGTAGGCGGTCGCCTTCTCGGCGAAGGTTTCGCTCGCGGTCTGGCGCGATTGGGGGATCGAGATCGCCCACCCGTTGTTGTGACAGCAGAAGAGCGTCGGCGTGTCGAAGACGCCCGCGAAGTTCATCGCCTCGTGGAAGTCGCCCTCGCTGGTCGCGCCGTCCCCGAAGTGCGCGACCGAGACCCGGTCCTCGTCGCGGTAGTCGAACGCCCACGCGGCGCCGACCGCGTGCGGCAGGTGCGCTCCGATGCCGATGTTCAGCGGGAACACGTTGCCGTCGGCGATCGCCTCGGTCCCGGACTCGTGACCCATCCAGTAGGGGAGGTACTCGGAGAGCAGGTCGCGGACGACGACCGCGCCGTGCTCGCGGTACTGGTAGCTTATCAGGTCGCGGTCGGCGAGCGCGTGGGTCGACCCGACCGCCGACCCCTCCTGTCCCGCGCAGGGCGCGTACGTCCCGATCCGCCCCTGCCGCTGGAGGCTGACCGCCCGCTCGTCGAAGCGGCGCGTGACGACCAGATCGCGGTAGATCGCGCGGAACCGCTCGTCGGAGAGGTCCGGGACCGCCGCGTCCGGCAGGGGACTGCCGTCCGGCCCGAGCAGCCTGAAAACGTCGGCGTCGGCGAGCGGGTCGGTCGCGGAATCGGGGGAGCCGGCGGCGTCGGCGCCGTTCTCGTCCATGACCGATCGGTGTGCGCGCCGGTCACAAGGAGTTAGCGGTCGCGGCGGCGTCCGACCGCTCCCGGCTGCGCCGGCGGACGTACGTGATCGGGAGACCGACGAGGACGCCCGCGACGGCGACCATGCCGAGCACGAACCCGATGAGCAGCGGCACGGGGCCGGCCGTGAGCATCTCCGGGCTCCAGACGAGCGCGAACCGAGCCGTCCAGAGGGCCCCGGTGACGAGCGCGGTGAGCAGCCCGAACGCGGCCCCGCGCGGGTAGGTGAGGCTCCCCGGTCGCTCGACGAGCGCCCACCAGACGACCGCGCCGACGACGAGCGCCGGCGTCGCGAGAAGCGGCATCGAGAACGCGGTCGGGAGGCCGATCACCTCCGCGAAGAGGCCGAGCGCGTCGGAGAGCACGAACGCCGTGAGGGTCGCACAGCCGAACGCGTAGACGCCGGCGAGCAGCGCCCACCGCTGCGACGACGGGAGTCCCGCTTCGGTCCGGAGAGAGTCGTCCATACTCGTACGTCGTGGAAGCGAACCAAAACGGTTCCCGTAACTGAAACGCCGAATTGAGCCTCCTCCGCGGCGGCTCCCCCGACCGTCGGGCGGACTGCCGCCTCGGCTCATTCGACCGCGATCTCCAGCTCGAACGGGTACGCCCCGTGTTCCTCCGGCGTCTGGTCCGGGACGCCCCAGGAGACGCGGAACAGGCCGCGGCTGACGTACGAGCCCTCGGGGAGCGCCTCGGGGACCGCGTACGTCGCGGCCATCTCGTCGCCCGCGTCGAGCGACTCCAGCGACTCGCCGTCGCTGCGACTCGGCCGCGGCCCCTCGATGCCCTCGGTCTCGACGATATCTAGCTCCGTCCGCTCCCCGTCGTGAACCACCCAGAGGGCGCTCGGCAGCGCGCCCCGGCTCGTGAACGTGTACGGTCCCTCAGCGTCGCCGTCGGCGTTCTCGGGCGCCGGCGCGACCGTGAGGGTGAACCCCCGGTCGGGGGCCTCGCTCGCCGCGCTCTCGCTCGCCGCGACCGAGACCGACACCGGGAGTCGGTCGTACCGCGGCTCTCCGACGATAATGTCGTACACGGTCCCGTCGAGCCGGTAATACGGCGGCTCGTCGTACGCCGCGGCGACGTCCCCGTAGGCGTCCGGCACCTCGTCGGCGAAGTACTGACTGCGATCGGGAGTCGTCAACGCCGGCTCCCGGTGCGACGACGCCAGCGCGCGCTCGAAGAGCGACACCACCTCGCCGTCGAGCGCCGACTCGTCGACTACCGGCCGGTCCCACATGTCTCTCTCGGTCAGTTCGCGCGCCGTGATCGCGTACGGCGGCTCCTCGTTCTCGACGGTCGTCTCGATCCGGGAGACGCCGCGTCCGTCCTCCAGGTAGTCGTACTCGTCGAGGAACGCGGCGACGGCGTCCGGGCGGACGCACCGGCGGTACTCCCCGCGGGCCGCGTTCGGACCGTACGCCGTCAAGGCGGTAACGAACGTCTCGACGGCCTCGGAGCCGAGATCGTCGCGCCGCCCCGCCTCCCGGAGGACGCGGTCCTCGTCGTCCCCCTCGGCCTCCTCGTCGACGAGCTCCGCGGTGAACGTCGGAAGCCTCGGGTCGAACGCGTAGCGCGTCCCGTCCAGCTCGACGTACGGCCTGAGCTCGCCGCGGTCGTACACGCGGAACTCGTCGACCGCGGCCAGCAGCGCGTCGCTCGGGTCGTCGGTCTCGAACCGCCCGTCGCGGGCCTCGGCGAGGGGGTCGCGCAGCGCGGCCGGGACCTCGGATTCGGGGACGACGTGCGCCGGGTCGATCCCGCGGCTCGGCGACGGCTCGTACGCGGTGACGACGTGCGACACCGTTCGGAGCTCGACGGCGAGGGACGCGCCGGACTCGTCACCGCCGGACGATCGCTCCCCGTCGGCCGCCGCCGACCCGTCGTCGGTCCCGTTCGGCGTCTGACCAACGCCCGGATCAGCTCCGGCACACCCGGAGAGCGCGGCGACGGATCCGCCGATCGCGGAGAGGAGGGCTCTGCGGTCCATACTCGGGGGCTCCACAACGATCGATAAAAATCTTCTGCGGGTCGGGCCTGCGCTCGGCAGTCGGCTCCCGACTCAGGGGGTGATCACGGCGCGCCCGTCGATCTCGCGGTGTTCGAGCTTCTCGGCGACCGTGTTCACGTCGCCGAGGTCGTACCGACTCGTGTGGAGGTCGACGTCGCCCTGCTCGACGAGCGCGACCAGCTCCTGGAGCTCGGCGTACCGACCGACGATGTTGCCGACGAAGGAGAACTCGCCGTTCACCAGGGCCTGCGACGGCTCGTGGACGTGCCCGCCGTAGCCGATGATGTGGTGGTCGCCGCCGCCGGCGGTGATGTCGGGCGCGTAGCCCGTCGTCACGTCCGCGCCGACGAAGTCGAGCACCTGCGCGGCGCCCGTGCCGTCGGTGATCCCCTCGATCTCCGCCGGAACGTCCGACTCGGAGGGGTTTATCAGGTGGTCGGCCCCGTAGCCGTCGGCCAGGTCCAGCGCCGACTGCTTGAGGTCGACGGCGGTGATCTGGGCCGCGCTCATCGCGCTCAGACACTGGAGTCCGATGTGGCCCAGCCCCCCGACCCCGATGACGACCGCGTGGTCGCCCGGGTTGAGGTCGGCGACCGCCTTCTTCGCCGCGTGATACGCCGTGATTCCGGCGTCGGCGTGGGGCGCGATGTCGATCGGTTCGACGCCGGACGGGAGCGGGATCACCGAGCGCTCGCTGGTGTGCAGGTACTCGGCGAAGCCGCCGTCGTGGGTGAGGCCGTTGAACGCGCTGTTCTCGCAGTGCATCGTCTCGCCGAGGCGGCAGGGGCGGCAGGTGCCGCAGGTCTGGACCGGGTGGCAGATCACCGGGTCGCCCTCGGAGACGATCTCGACGTCCTCGCCCGTCTCGACGACGGTGCCCGCGTTCTCGTGGCCCAGGGTCAGCGGGAGCTCCTGCGGGACGTACTCCGTCCACATCCCCTCGATGATGTGGTTGTCCGTCTGGCACCAGCCGGCGCCCTCGACCTCGACGATCACATCGCTCGCGCCCGTCGCGTGCGGTCGGTCTACCTCGTCGATCGCGAGTCCCTCGCTCATGTCGTCGGTGTACTCGTGGAGTCTGGCTGCTTGCATGTGACATATTATCTCGCAGCCCCGTCATAAACGTTCGTTACGGTGAGATCTTCGGCTTCGGATGGAACCGAATCGTCTGAATACTCCCGCGTCGATAAAAGCGTTCACAACAGCTCGCGGAACTCTCCCAGCGGCGGGAATCGGAGCGACCCCTCCGCATCGCTCGCGTCGGGGTCCACCACGACCGGCGCCAGCCGGTCCGCGTCGGTGACGAGCGGGGAGTCGAACGCCCCCGTTCGCATGTCGTTGACCGCCACGCCCGGGGCGAGCCGGGTGAAGGCGGGCAGGACGAGGAGGTCGACCCCGCGGTAGACGCCCTCGCCGTCGAGGAAACAGGGCCGGCGGTCGCCCTCGATCTCGATCGTCGGGTGGACGTGACCGATCACGTACCGGTCGGCCGCCGTCGACGGCGCCTCGTGGCCGTGGCAGACGACGGTGCGCGGGGGACCGTCGCCATCGTCGCTCTCGATCTCGTTCCCGCTCCCGCTCTCCCCGTGCCGGGCCGGACCGAGAAGGTACTCCTCGTGAATCGGGTCGTCCCACGCGTTCGCGAGGGCGGTGTCGTGGTTGCCGGCGACGAGTTCGAGGGCGGCGCCGCTCGCCTCGCAGGCGTCGCGGAGCGCCTCCAGCGTCCCGAGGCTCCGGTCGGTGACGCGGTCGAACGTGTGGACGACGTCGCCCGCGACGACGACGGCGGCGGGGTCGAACCGAGCGAGGTGTCCCCGGAGCCGATCGACGAGGTCCTCCCGCTCGCCGATCGGGAGCGACACCGCGGAGGCCTCTCCGCGGCCGACGTGGAGGTCGGCCACGACGAGCGCGTCGTGGCGGTCGAGGTAGGCCGCGCGCTCGCCGAACGCGGTCCCGGTCATCGATCGCCCCCGGTCATCGATCGCTCCCCGTCACCGGTCGCCCCCCGTCACCGACCGAAGCCCGCCGGGGAATCGGCACGATCGGTCCGGGCGGCGGGACGGCCCCGGCCGGCCTCCTCGCCCGCGCCGCCGGCGTGGTTGCGGGCGGTCGCGTACGCCTCGCGGACGCGGCGGAACGACTCCTCGTCGCCGCCTTGGTCGGGGTGCGTCTCCTTGACCCGCTCGCGGTAGGCCCGTTTCACCTCGTCTGCGTCGGCGTCGCGGGCGACGTCGAGCTCCGCGAACGCCGCCGCCACCGGGTCGCGGCCGCCGCGTTCGACCGACGGGTCCGGCCCCCAGTCCGGCTCGATAACGTCGAACGGGAGGCGGCGACCGAGCCCCCGACCCGGCATCTCGTGCTCGCAGAGGACGGTGTAGACGCCCTCTCCCTCCAGCCGGAAGTAGTCGTGCGCGTCGAACGTGATTGCGACGCCGCGCTCGGGGAGGTAGAAGGGGACGGCCACCTCGCCGAGCGGGTGGTCCTCGCGGAACCGCTCGTCGATGGCCGTCAGGTACTCGCGGATCTCCCGGCGTCGTCGTTCGTCGCCCGCGGCGGTCTCGCCGTCGCCGGCCGCGGCGACGCTCGGGGCGACGAACCGGTTCCCGAGGTAGAAGGCGACCGCCGCGAAGGCGGAGGCGATCCCGCCGAGCGCGACTCCGAGGAGGATCCACGGCGGCACCGCGCTGATGAGCTCGACGACCACGATCCAGATAACGGCTCGTCGCCTATCAACCCCTCGCCGGGATCGCGAGGGGTCGGCGAGGGGTCGGCGAGCGGCGCGCTACGGGCGAGAGCCGACTACCGACAAAAGGAGCGCCGGCGTCAGAGGATCCCCTTCGCCTCGAGGCCGTCGAGGATGTCGTCGACGAGCGCTTCGGGGGTCTCGTAGGGGAACTCCTGTTCGCTGCCCAGCTTCGCGGCCATCTCCATCGCCGTGAGGCTCACGTCGCCGGCCTCGAACTTCGTGGCCGGACCGTTCGGGAGCGCCGGGACGAGGTCCATCTGGTTCTCGACGGGGAAGTCGGCGCCGCCGAAGGCGTCGAGGAACTGTTCGCGGAGTTCCGATCTGACGTCACTCATACTCTCCCATCCCGCGAGCCACCGCAAAAGCGTTGCGGAACAACGATAAACGAGTTTGAGGTTCTCGAACGACGACGCGGCGCCGACGAACCGTCGGCGGCCCGCTCCGGAGAACGCCGACTGTCGTGCCGGAACCTCTCCACCTTTGTCGCTGGGCGCCAACCGTCGCGCATGTCGTTCGACTTCGACTTCGAGCTGTTACGAGAGCTGACCGAGGCCCGCGGTGTTCCGGGATACGAGGACGACGTCCGCGAGATCGTCCGCCGCGAGCTCGCCGACACCGCCGACCGGGTCCGCACCGACGCGATGGGGAACGTCGTCGGCACCGTCGAGGGCGACTCGGACTACTCGGTCGCGGTCGCGGCCCACATGGACGAGATCGGCTTCATGGTCCGGCACGTCACCGACGAGGGGTTCGTGCAGGTCGACCCGCTCGGCGGGTTCGACGCCCGCGTGCTCCGCGCCCAGCGCGTCACCGTGCACGGCGAGGAGGACCTCACCGGCGTCATCGGCTCCGTGCCGCCCCACACGCTCACGGAGGAGCAGACGGAGAAGGACGACGAGGTCTCGGACGTGTACATCGACCTCGGCCGCGACGGCGAGGACGTGGCCGAGCTCGTCGGCGTCGGCGACCTGGTCACGCTCGACCAGACGACGACGCGGATGGGTGACCGGGTGACCGGCAAGGCGCTCGACGACCGGATCTGCGTGTTCGCGATGCTGGAGGCCGCCCGCCGGACCGACGACCCCGACGTGACGATCCACTTCGCGGCGACCGTACAGGAGGAGGTGGGGCTCCGAGGCGCGAATGCGCTCGGCGTCGACATCGATCCGGATCTCGCCGTCGCCCTCGACGTCACCGTCGCCAACGACGTCCCCCAGATCGGGGAGCCGGCCGACGCCGTCACCGAGCTGGGCGAGGGGACCGCGATCAAGCTCAAGGACTCCTCGGTGATCACCAGCCCGAAGGTCCACGGCCGACTGACCGACGTGGCCGAGGCGGAGGGGATCGACCACCAGCACGAGGTGTTGCCCGCGGGCGGCACCGACACCGCCGGCTTCCAGAACACCGCCGGCGCGAAGCCCGTCGGGGCCATCTCGATCCCGACGCGCTACCTCCACACCGTCACCGAGACCGCCGACGGCGACGACGTCGCGGCGACGATCGACCTGTTGACGGCGTTCCTCGACTCCGAGACGGGCAAGCACGACTACACGCTATAAATATAAACAATTCCGCGGCGGCGCGCACCTGCGAGCGCCCGTCGGGCGCGAGCAGCGTGCGCGAGGGAGTCGGTCGTCCGGAGCAACGCGGAGGACGACCGACGAGGCTGGGGAGGCGCGAGGCGCGGTTGCGGTGCGGTTGGGGTGGGACTCAAAGGGGCAGTCGGCTCCGGGAAGACGGGCGACGCAAGCAGCGTGGCGCGTAGCGCCACGGGCAGCCGGCGGCTTCGCCGCCGGCGACACCGCAAGGAGCGAGTGAAACGAGCGACTGAGGAGCGCAGCGAACCCCTCGACCGGAGCCGACTGGGGCTTTGGAGGCGTTCGTCGCGCAGTCAGCGTTTTATAAGCAAGCGGCCGAATCTCTGTCCCCACTCGCTGTCCCGACCGGACGACCGATCCAACCCTCTCAATCGTTCCATCGCCGGACCGCTTATTACGCGCCGCCCGAACGTCTCTGCGTGGACGAACTCGTCGTGAGCACCGAGGTGTACGCCGACGTCGAGGAGGTGTACGAGTTCCTGCTCGACTTCCCGGGGTACGCCCGCTACTCGAAGTACCTCGACGACGTGCGGACGATCGAGGGCGACGGTGGCCCCGGAACCCGCTACGCGCTCCGGTTCGCGTGGTGGAAGATCACCTACACGGCCCACTCGCGGGTGACGGGCGTCGAGCCGCCGGAGCGGATCGACTGGGAGATCACGAAAGATATCGACGCCGGCGGGCGCTGGCGCGTGACATCGACGGGGCCGGACCCCGAGTCCGACGGCGACGCCGAGACCGACGCCGCCGACTCGCCGGTCTGCGAGGTCGCGCTCGAAGTCGAGTTCGACCCCGGGTCGGCCAGCCCGGACGCGCTCGACCTCCCGCGGCTCGTCTCCTTCGACTGGGTGGTCAAGAAGGCGGTCCCGCTCATCCGTACCGAGGCCGAGCGCGTCGTCCAGCGCGCCGTCCGCGACCTAGAGGGGTCGACCCGGAACGTCGACCTCGACGTGTACGTCGACTCCGAACGGATCTGAGGAGCGGGCGGTCCGCGTGCGACGCGGTGTCCCCGCCGTCGCCGAGTCGAAGGCCTTAATATATCCAGCGGGGAACGATGGAACGCGTACGAGGGCTCGTAGATCAGTGGTAGATCATCCCCCTGGCACGGGGAAGGCCCGGGGTTCAAATCCCCGCGAGTCCACTCCTTCACTCCCTTCGGTCGTTCAGTCGTTCCCTCGCGTGGTCCCGTTCGTTTCACTCACGGGACCCCCGCGAGTCCATGTTTTTGCGCCGCGAGCAACACCGCGAGCGGCGCGACACTGCAACGAGCCGGGATTTGAACCCTGCCAGTCGCGCGCAGCGAACGGAGTGAGCGAGCACGTCTGGCTCCGGTTCAAAATCCCCGCGAGTCCACTCGACTNNCGGGACCCCCGCGAGTCCGTCCGTGTTCGTTGTTCCGCCAGCGACGCTACTCTAATCGCGGTTCGAATTCCGTCACGCGCCGCTGACCCACCGCAACACCTCGCTCTGACGGTCGAGGAGGGTTCCGAGGTGGTCGGTCTCGGAGGTCGCGAGCCCCGCGTCGGTCTCATCCGCGAACGCTCGCACCGCCGATAGCGGCGCGTTCTCGTCGCGGGTCCCGTGCCAGGCGCGGACGGTGGCCGACGGCCGGTCCAGGCCGGCCCACTCGTCGCCGAACCACCGGTTCTCCCGGGCGACGGCCTTCGCTCCCGGCCGCAGGGCCTCGCGGAAGTCGTCGGCGACCGCCCGCGAGACGGCCTCCGACACCGAGCGGTCGGTGTACTGACCGACGACCGCCTCGGGGCCGGCCACAGACGCGTACGCGCCCGACAGCCGGAAGAGGACGCGGACGGCGAGGGGGATCCGCGACAGCTTGACGAGGCCGACATCGGACGGGGGCACGACGCTGCTGACAAGCCCGACGCGATCGACCCGCTCGTCCGCCGCGGCCGCGAGCGCGAACGGGCCGCCGCCGGAAAAGCCCACGACCCCGGCGTCGTCGACCGACTCCGCGTCGAGGAGCGCCCCTAAGTCTCCCCGCCAGTCGCGCCACTCCCAGCCGACCGGCGGCGCCGACGAACGCCCGTAGCCCGGTCGGTCCGGAACGAGGAGGCGAACGCCCTCCCCGGCCGCGGCCTCGGAGAGGAGCGCCGCGAACAGCCGCGACCCCGGGGTTCCGTGGTGCGCGACGACCGGCGTCCCGCCCTCGTCTCCGCCGACGGCGTAGGCGAGCGTCCGGCCGTCCGAGAGCGTGCACGTCTCCGTGGCGAGCCCGCGGGGTCGACTCGCCTGCTGTATGTTCCGTTGCACGCGTCGCCCTTCCGCGCCGTCCGGCATAACGGGTCGGGATTCCCAAACCGCTCTTTTAGTCTCCGCCTCCCACGGGGCCGGCGACTGACGTGGGTGTTACCGCGGATTGATGCGGGACGCTCCCGTGGATCACTGCATGTCGACGCACGAGGTCACGGCGGACCGCCCGGACGGCCTGCTGCACGCGACCGGCAGGGACTTCTGACGGCGCGATGGGTCTCAGAGAAGCGATTCTGGAGTTCCTGGCGTGCGACGAGGCGTCCGCCCGGAGCGCGTTCCGCGACCTCCTCGGCCATCGCCCCGACGCCACCGACGGCAGCGACGCCTCCGCGAGGCGCGGGCTCGACCCGCACCGGCTCCCGCGGACGCGTTCGGAGGCGGCCCTGCCCGCCGCGATCGCCGACTCGGACGACCTCACCGACCGCGGTCGGCGCCTGATCGAGCGCGTTCGGCTCCTCGACGACGCGCCGCTCGGCGTCACGCTCTGCGGGCCGGCGTACCGCGACACCCCGATCCTGTACGCGAACCGGACGACTCGCGAGCTCACCGGCTACTCGCTCGCGGCGCTCCGCGGGCGCAACCCGCGGCTGTTACAGGGGCCGAAAACGAGTGACCCGGCCGTCGCCGACCTCCGCGAGGCGGTGTCGATCTGGGAGCCGGTGACGGTCGAGCTGTGGAACCACCGGCGCGACGGCACCCCGTTCCTGAATCGCGTCTCGCTCCGGCCCCTCCCGGGCGACGACGGGACGATCACGCACTGGGTCGCCGTGCAAGAGGCGGTCGACGGGAGCGGCGCAGGGCGCTGAGCTCCCGAACGCCCCTACCGGAGCGTCGAGGTCGGCACGACCGACGGCAACACCCCGCCGCCGGCGTCCTCGATCACGGCCTCGGCGACGTGTTCGCCGCTGAGCAGACACATCGGCATCCCGATCCCGGGGTTCGTGTACGCGCCGACGTAGTAGAGCCCCTCGACGCCCGGGGCGCGATGCGCCGGCCGGAGCGGCCCGGTCTGCCCGAGCGTGTGCGAGAGCGCGAGCGCGGTGCCCCGGGGCGCGTTGAAGCGCTCGCGGAAGTCGGAGACGCAGGCGGTCTCCTCGAACACCACCCGGTCGCGGAAGTCGACGCCGGCGTGCTCGGCCAGATCGTCGAGCACCAGCTCGCGGAAGCGCTCGCGGGTCTCCGGGTCGTCGTCGAGTCCGGGCGCCAGCGGGACGAGGGCGAACACCGCCTCGCGGCCCTCGGGCGCCGCCTCCGGGTCCGTCTTCGAGGGGACGTGGACGTAGTACGCCGGGTCGTCGGGCCACGCCGGGTCGTCGAAGATCTTCTCGAAGTGGGGGCGCCAGTCGGTCGGCAACACGAGCGCGTGGTGGTCGAGGTCGACGTCGCCCTCGACGCCGAAGTACATGAGGAACGCCGAGGGGGCGTACGTCCGCGACTCCCAGTACGCCTCGCGGCGCGCGTGCTCGTCGGAGAGGAGGTCGCGCTCGACGTGCGGCGGCGCCGCGTTCGCGACCACGCGGTCGAACCGGCCGGTCGCCCCGGGAGTCTCCACGTCGAACTTCGGTCCCACCGCCGCGACCGAGGGGTCGATGGCGCGCACCGGCGTCCCCGTGCGGATCTCGGCGCCGAGGTCGGTCGCGAGCGCCGCCATCCCGTCGACGACGCTCGCGATGCCCCCGGTCGGGTGATAGACGCCGAGGTTCATGTCGACGTGGCTCATCAGCGTGTAGATCGCCGGCGTGTTGTACGGCGACCCGCCGAGGAAGACGAGCTTGTACTCGGCGATCTGCCGCAGCTTCTCGTGGTCGAAGTAGTCGCCGACGTAGTCGTCCATCGTCCGGAGCTTCGGGAGCGCGCGCCCCGACCGCAACACGTCCGTATCGACCATGTCCCGGAGCCGCGAGCGGCTCGGGTAGACGAACCGGTCCATCCCGAGGTCGTACGCCTCCGCGGCGTCGTCGAGGTACGCGTCGAGCCGGTCGCCGGCGCCCGCCTCGTACGACTCGAACAGCGCCTTCTGCCCCTCCCGGTCCGCGGGCATCGTCGCGCGGTCGCCGTCCTTCCAGACGACCTCGTAGAGGGGGTCCAGCTCGGTCAGCTCGTAGAACTCCTCGGTCGACCGGCCGAAGTGACCGAAGAAGCGGTCGAACACCTCCGGCATGAGGTACCACGAGGGACCGGTGTCGATCCGGAAGCCGTCGCGCTCGATCCGGCCGGCGTACCCCCCCGGATGCTCGTTGCGCTCGAACACCGTCACGTCCGCGCCGGCGTCGGCGAGGTACGCGGCGGCGGAGAGGCCGCCGAACCCCGCGCCGACCACGGCGATCTCCTCGCCGGCGAGGCGCTCGTCGTCGCGTGAACGAGGGCTCATCGCGAGGCCGTACGGTCTCCGAGGGATTCACTGCCCCGCCATACTATGTGGGCCTTTTACCCCGACCGCGGCCCCCTCACGACTCGCCCTCCGGTGGGGTCCGGTCCTGCAGTCGTCGGGCGGCGAGCGCGAAGAGCCCCGTTACGACCAGGTAGAGCCGCCAGCCGGCGTTCGCGACCGGGAATATCCGTTCGACCGGTTCCTCGATCGCCTCGTCGGGATCGCGCGGCTGGACGGGGTTGTTGATATGGACGGTCTCCGTGGTCCCCGTGGTCCCCGCGTCGACCGTGCGCGCCCCGGTCTCTGAGTCGACGCGGAGGTCGACGAACGTCTGGACGAACCCGTCCGCGGTCGAGAACAGGATCTCCCCCTCGAGCCGGAGGAACCGATCGCGGAGCGGCCACAGGTAGTTCACGCCGTCGAGGTGCACCCAGTCGAGCGCCACGTGCGCGAAGACGTGCGCGAACAGCGCGGCCCACGCAACGGCGACCCACCGCGCCGAGAGCCGGTCGCGCGCGAGCGAGGTCTCCCGAGCCCGGGTGTCGTAGTACAACAGGAGCGCGGCGACCCCGGGGATCACGAGCGTGTGGCCGACGGTCCGGTGGGCGCCCGACATGAACGGGCCGAGGAAGCTGTCGACCTCCGGGGCGACGAGGACGAGGAGCAGGACCGCGATCGCCCGCCGATCGAACCGGTCGTCGAGCAGCCCGGCGGCGAGCAGCACCGCGAACCCGGCGTGGACCACCGTCGAGACCATCTATCGGGTCACCTCCGGATCGCCTCCGGGTCGTCGTCGGTCTCCCACCGGAACCGAACCGCCAGCAGCGCGCCCGCGGCGGCGACGACGACCAGCTGCCAGCCGGTCCGGACGAGGTGTAGTTCGCGCTCGGCGCCCGGCGAGAGCCCCGGGCGGCCGTCGGGGTTCGCGAACGTCGGGATCGCGTACGACTCCGTCGTGCCGAGCGCCTCCAGCGGGAGGATCCCAGGGCCCCCGCCCCCGAGCGTGACGAACGTCTGGACGACGCCGTCCTCCGTCGAGAGGAGGAACCCCCCGCTGACGAGGTAGTAGGCGTCGTCCAGCGGATACAGCAGGTTCACCCCCTCGCTGCCGAACAGGTCCGGACCGACGCCGGCGACGAGGAACGCCGCGAGCGCGACCCACGCGACCCGGACGCCCCGTCGCCCCGCCCGCTCGCGGAGCCGGGAGGCGTCCCGCAGTTCGGTGTCCCAGTAGAGGGCGACGCCGGCCGCGAGCGGGAGCCAGACGGCGTGGAGGAGGGCGTTCGTCGCGCCCGGGACCGCGAGGCTCGCGACCGCGTCGAGGTCCGGGAGCACCGCGGCGACGACGATGACCGCGACCGAGCGCCGGTCGAACGCGGCGCCGAGCAGGGCGGCCGCGAGCAGCGCGCCGAACGCGGCGTTGACCAACGTCGGTGCCATATCCGCTTTGACGAGCCCAGCCGAATAAGTCGCTCGGGGAGCCGTCCCCGGATCAGCGGGCGTCGCCGTCGCGGTCGGCGGGAGCGGGGTCGTCGACGAAGTCGAAGTCGCCGGAGGCGTCGGCCTCGTCGTCGCCCGTGTCACCGTTGCCGGCGGTCCCGTGGCCGCCTGTGTCACCGTTGCCGGCGGTCCCGTGGCCGCCCGTGTCACCGTCGTCGTCCGTGTCACCGTCGCCGTCGCCGTTGCCCCCGTCGCTCCCGCCCTCGTCGCCGCTCACCGATACCGCCGGAAGCGGCTCGGACGGCTCGGGGCGACCGAGCAGCGCGAGGGCCATCCGCCGAGCGACGTACGCCGCGAGGTTCGCGAGATGGAGCGCGAGGAGGACGCCGGCGACGCCGAGCGGGAGCGCGACCAGCGCCTCCGGCAGGGTGTCGATCGCCCACGTCACCGGCTCGCCGTTGACCTCGCCGAAATCGGCCGTGTACGGGTACCGAAGCGGCGCGGCGACCAGCGGCAGCGCGCTCGCGAGCAGGACGAGGGGAACGAACGCGAGCAGGCTCACCCAGAACTTCAACGAGAGGAACCCGAGCCCCCGCCACGTCGACGGCGCGTCCACGTACTTCCTGGCGCCCGCGAGCGCGCCGTCCGCGGCGGCGAGGTCGTCCGGGCGCAGTAGGTGGGTCCCGAGCAGCGCGTTCGCGAGCCGCCGCTCCAGTCCCGCGGCGAGCCGGGCGCCGATCAGCGTCGCGAACAGGACCACCAGCCCGACGAGCGCGACCGACAGGGCCAGGCCGAACGCGACCCCGAAGGTGAAGACCGCCGAGTAGACGAACCCGAGCGGGACGGCGAGCAGGAGGTACAACAGGTGCCTGTACGTGCGGCCGTCGGCGACGACGCCGACGACGGGGAGCTCGGAGGGGTGACGGAGGGAGACCATACGCGGTCGAAACCGGTTCCCCTGTCGACATAAATCGGTCGCTCCCGGCGTCGTGTGGCGGTCTCAAGCGCCGCTACGGGGCGGAGCGGCCACGGACGTCGCCGCGTCGCTCTCAGCCGACGAAGAAGTCGATGGCGTTCCCCTTCGACTGTCCCTTGTACAGCTCCGAGTAGCCGCAGTTCGCGCAGGAGACCACGACGAACGAGCGGTTCTGCACGTCGAACATCTTGGTGAGGCCGGTGCCGCTCGTCGCGATCTCGTCCGTCTCGGTCTCCTCGCTCCCGCACTTCGGACAGCCGTCGTCGCGGCCGCCGAGATCGACGGTTTCCGGATCGGTCCGCGTCTCATCGTCGGGCGTTCCCGACGCGTCGGCCGAGTCGTTGCCGAAGACGGAGTACTCCACGTCGTCGTCGTTTTCGGAGGGCATCAGCCCTACCTGCACGCGCGACCGACAAACCTCTTGTGGGGGTGTGCGACGCCGGCGACGTCTCTCTCGATCGCGACGTCCCTCGCGACCGCGACGCCTACTCGTCGATCTCGTCGACGAGTCCGTCGGCCACGCCGACGTACCCCGCGGGCGTCAGCGCCTGTAGCTCCCGGCGCACGTCCTCGTCGACGTCGAGGTCGGCGAACAGATCGCGGAAGTCGTCGAGCGTCACCGACCGGCCGCGCGTCAGCTCCTTCACCCGCTCGTAGGCGTCGGTGTCGCCCTCGCGTCGGAGGATCGTTTGGACGGCCTCGCCGATCACCTCGGGGGTCGCCGCCAGCTCCTCGCCCATCACCGCTTCGTTCGGGACGACCTTCGCGAGCCCGTTCCCGGCCTTCCCGTAGCCGATGAGACAGTGCGCGAGCGCGGCGCCGACGTTGCGCTTGACGGTGGAGTCCGAGAGGTCGCGCTGGAGCCGCGAGCCAGTCACGTAGTCCGCGAGGAAGGTGAGGTCGCCGTTCGCCTTCGACAGGTTCCCCTCGCTGTTCTCGAAGTCGATCGGGTTCACCTTGTGCGGCATCGTCGAGGAGCCGGTCTCCCCCTCGACGGTCCGCTGGCCGAGGTACCGGTCGGAGACGTACAGCCACGCGTCCAGGTCCAGGTCGAGGAGCACGTTGTTGACGCCGCGGAGCGCGTCGAACAGCGCCGCGAGGTCGTCGCAGGGGTTCACCTGCGTGGCGAGCGGCGTGTGTTCCAAGTCGAGCCCGCGCACGAACGACTCGGAGAACGCCCGCCAGTCGACGTCGGGGTAGGCGGCGTCGTGAGCGGCGTACGTGCCCGAGGCGCCGGCCAGCTTCCCGGAGAGGTCCCCGTTCGCGACGACGACGCGGCCGAGCGCGCGCCCGAGCCGAGAGGCGTACACCGCCATCTCCTTGCCGAACGTGGTCGGCGTCGCGGGCTGGCCGTGGGTGCGGGCGAGCATCGGCGTCCCGCGGTGCTCCTGGGCGAGGTCGACCAAGGCGTCTCGGACCTCCCGGATCGCGGGCACGAGCACCTCGCTCACCGCGGGCTTGAGCAGGAGCCGGTGCGCGAGGTTGTTAACGTCCTCGCTGGTGAGCCCGAAGTGGACCCACGGGTACAGCGCCTCCGCGTCGTCGACCGCCCCGGAGTCGTCCGCCTCGTCCAGCCGGACGCGCAGGAAGTACTCGACCGCCTTCACGTCGTGGTTGGTCGCGGCGTACCCCTCGGCGCCCTCGACTTCGAGCGCCTTGATCAGGCGCGCGTCCTCGGCGGAGAACGACTCGTAGACGTCGCGGAGCGCCGCCTCGGCGTCGTCATCGAGCGCGATCGGCGTCTCGTCGAGCGCGGCGAGCTCGATCAGGTACTCGACCTCGACGCGGGTCCGGGCGCGCATCAGCGCGGCCTCGCTGGCGTACGGCGACAGCGGCGCGGTCCGCGAGGCGTATCGCCCGTCGAGCGGCGAGACTGCCGCGAGGGGGTCCGACCGCGACAGGCCCGAGATGGCGTGGTCCGTCATGTCCGCGACTGCCCCCGGAGCCAGCAAAAACGTGTCGATGGCGTGGCGCACGGACGTGGATAGGTGAGCCCACTTTTCGCGACCGGTCGGGCGATCCTATCCGCAAACGTGGATACTCTGGCGCCCCGGACCGCAATCGATATACGCGATCGGTCGGACCACTCGCGTATGAAGTTCGCCGGACTCGCGAGCAACCGGGGGCGGAACCTCAGACACATCGCCGACGCCGCGCCGGGCGGCGCGGAGCTGTCGGTCGTCCTGACGAACCGGGAGCAGGCGCCCGTGTTGGAGGCCGCGACGGAGCGCCGGATCCCGACCGAGGTCGTCGAGCGCGAGGGGGAGGAGTCGCGCGCGTCCCACGAGCGACGAATCTTAGACCGGCTCGCCGACTACGACTTCGACCTCGTCTGCCTCGACGGGTACATGCGCGTGCTCACCGACGAGTTCCTCGACGCGGCGCCGACGACGCTGAACGTCCACCCCTCGCTGCTCCCGGCGTTCCCCGGGATGGACGCCCACGAGCAGGTGCTGGACGCGGGCGTTCGGACAACGGGGTGTACCGTCCACGTCGTCACCGAGGCGATCGACGACGGCCCGATCGTCACCCAGGAGCCGGTCCCCGTCTACGGCGACGACGACGCCGACTCGCTGAAGGACCGGGTGCTCCGCGACGCGGAGTTCACGGCGTACCCGCGGGCGGTCCGGTGGTTCGCCGAGGACCGCGTGACGGTGGAGCGCGAGGGCAGCGACGCCGTCGGCGTGACCGTCGAGGGCGACGCCGGCGGCGACTTCCCGGAGCGTCGGTTCGCCTCCGAGGAGCGCGCCGCGACGCTCCGATACGGCGAGAACCCGCACCAGGACGCCGCGCTCTACGCGGACGACGGCTGCGAGGAGGCGAGCGTCGTCGGCGCCGACCGGCTGAACCCCGGTTCGAAGGGGATGGGGTACAACAACTACAACGACGCCGACGCCGCCCTGAACCTCGTGAAGGAGTTCGACGACCCCGCCGCCGCCGTGATCAAGCACACGAATCCCGCCGGCTGCGCGACGAGCGACGAGCTCGCGGACGCGTACGACCGCGCGCTCCGGACCGACGCGAAGTCGGCGTTCGGCGGCATCGTCGCCCTGAACCGCGAGTGCGACGCCGACACCGCGACCGCGGTCGCCGACTCGTTCAAGGAAGTCGTCGTCGCGCCCGGCTACACCGACAGCGCGCTCGACGTGCTCCGGGAGAAGGGGAACCTCCGCGTGCTCGACGTCGGCCCGCTAGGCGAGGGCGACGACCGCTTCGCCGAGCGGTTCACGGAGAAGCCGATCGTCGGCGGCCGCCTCGTGCAGGAGCGGGACCGCCAGTCGCCGACCGGCGCGGACCTAGAGGTGGTCACCGAGCGTGAACCCACCGACGAGCAGTTGGAGACGATGGTCTTCGCCTGGAAGACGCTCAAGCACGTCAAGTCGAACGGGGTCCTGTTCGCGACCGGCACCGAGACGGTCGGCGTCGGGATGGGGCAGGTGTCGCGCGTCGACGCCGTGACGCTGGCGGCGATGAAGGCCGAGAAGGACGCCGAGGGCAAGTCCGCCGCGGGCGCCGTGATGGCCTCGGACGCCTTCTTCCCGTTCCCGGACGCCATCGAGGAGGCCGCCGAGGCCGGGATCGGGGCCGTGATCCAGCCCGGCGGCTCCGTCAACGACGAGGACGTGATCGCCGCCGCCGACGAGCACGACATGGCGATGGCGTTCACCGGGTCGCGCTGCTTCCGCCACGACTGACCGGTGAGCGACGGCGAGGATTACTTATAAAAGACGGATGCGGTCGGCGCGCCTGCGAGCGGCCGCCACCGGCGGCCGCGAGCCAGCCCGCGAGGGACGCGGTGAGCGCTCGCAGAGCGCGAACCGCGAGGCTGGGGAGGTGTGAGGTGCGGTTGCGGTGCGGGCGGGGTGGGACTCAAAGGGGCAGCCGCGAGGACGAAGCACGGCGCAGTAAGCACCGCAGCGAAGGAGTGTCAGCGACTGAGCGAGGAGCGCAACAAGCCGCGCGAGTCGTCGCGGCTGGGGCTTTGGAG
>NZ_NHPF01000144.1:0-30732 GCF_002252925.1 Halorubrum sp. Ea8 | reverse complement strand
TCATCGGATTCAACAAAGCACATTGAACCGAATGGGATAACGACGTTCAACGTCGACGGAACGAACTCCTAACCTCTTTTTTCACAATCACTAGGAGACTTAGTTGATCATCTCGAGATGAGTTTCGACGGTTTCGCCCGGGGGCTCGAGATACCGAAGCGTGGATTCGATCTTCTTGTGTCGCATCTGCTGACGAACTTCTTCGATGGAGTCCGCCGTGGTTGCGAGGTAGGTCGCGAGTGAGTGCCGCAAGGAGTACCACGAGATGTCGCGGTCTTCGTAATCAATTCCCGCTTCGTCCATCACGTTTCGCAGATTACGACCCAAGGGGCCCGAACTGTATGGGTTCCCTTCGCGAGTGAGCCAGAGCAGATCCGATTTGTCGTATTTCGGTAGCGCTGCGCGCTGTCGGATCCACTTTTCCAATACCTTCTTGGTCCGCTCGGTAAACTGCACCTCCCAGGTTTTGTCGCTTTTTGCCGCATCTTCCTTCGGAATGTGGAGTGTCCCGTCGGAAAGGTGGATCCAGTCGACCTCGATACGTGCTACTTCCACAGGGCGGAGCCCAGCGTCGAGTCCCATCATGATGATACTGGGCCACTTGTAACAGCGATTGACCGTTTTCCAATCTTTCTTCGTTACCTCCGATTTTTTTCTTCCGAGACGCTGTGCGAGCTCGGCCTTGATCCGGTCGCGTTCCTGCGGGGTACAGTTGTTGTACCGCTTCACCGTCTTGTAAGTCAGTGCGGCTTCACTGATCTGTCGGCGCTCATCCAGCTTGATCGGATCAGCGACGTGACTTCCCGAGTCCGGATCGAATAATGTGAACGGCTCCCATGGATCGCCGTTCCGCATATCGTACCGGAACCGATAGTAGTTCAGCAAGCAGCAAGCTTGCTTGCGTTTCGACGAATCGGCATACGGCAAGCCATCTTCTTTGGTAATCTCGTCGTCCCGGAGCTGAGCAATGTACCAGTCGCCCATCTCGTTGGAAAACTGTAGCGTGTATCTTCCGTTCTGCTCCCAGATCTTGGGAGCAATTCTGGAAAACCTCTGCAGGTAATTGGTCGCAGTGGTTTCTTCTTGTCCTCTCGGATCTCTTTCGTCGATCTTGTTGCCTTTCGTCAGCAACCACTGATACCAGTCGTGCATCTCCGAGACGAAGTCCTCTTCCTGCAGTGGATTGAGCACGACGAGTGTTTTGTCTCGTACAATCGCAGCTATGTCGATCTCGTCTTCGGACTGGTCCTGAAGGCTTAGATCATCGTCCCACACGCCACTCGTCGGTCCTTGATCAACGGGGAGGGGGTCGTCAGATTTCTGTTCATTCATCGATGTCCAGCCATTCGGGTAATATGGGTATATGTAAAACCGACAGTAGAGATCTCAACAGACCGAAAGCGCCTATTTTGAAGATCGCATGAAGGCGAAAGCCCTGCTCTAATATTTGTATTTAAATCGTCTGGATATCTTCCGTGGAAGAATTAGTTGATGACAATTAAACGAATTCTCTCCACACCTTATCATTTAAACATAATATCGACTGAGACAACCGGTTAATGAGAGCTGCTCATTGACCACTGACTTTGTTGAAATCCTTTGAGCCCGACAAGAAGCTAGTGCTGGTGAGATTGGTACGCTAATCAAAGCTGGAAAGCTCAATTCTACCGATCTTGAGAATTTCAAGCAAGCTGATGATGAATTTCCCAGCGTTTACGCTGGAGGAAAAGTCGATCGGAAGCAAGACAAAAATCCAGATACATAGCTCAAGGCTGCGACCTACTACTTTCCATGTCTGCGGTGTTCTGACTTCTTCAAAAATTGACCGGTCTGTGCCGGAAAGCAACTGGTCACAAGAGGGAATAATTGCGTACAGAACAGCTATTTATTAAGAACCAGCTACAAATTTTCGTGTTAGATTCGCAAGAATCGAATCAAGTTCGTTTATAACTACCCGTTACCGGATAAGCTCCACATTTTTACGCCCGGCAATAGGAATAGATGTATAAAGATG
The DNA here is from genome assembly GCF_002252925.1 of Halorubrum sp. Ea8. NCBI lineage: Archaea > Methanobacteriati > Methanobacteriota > Halobacteria > Halobacteriales > Haloferacaceae > Halorubrum > Halorubrum sp. Ea8. Next base: position 28,718 of record NZ_NHPF01000144.1, on the reverse strand, counting down.
CCAATCCGCCAACATCGACCCTTTGTCGACAAGTTTGCCGAAGAATTCCAAAGATCACTTTTAAGCTCACCAGTGCCGCTGACCGACGTGATTTCATGGAATAAAATTGAATCAGCTGTCGAAAGCAAGGCCGATGTCTTACCCATTATGGAAGACGAGAGCTCTCCTCAGGAGTTTATACTACAGGAATTTGTTCGACATGAGCAGGCTGAGAACCGATGTAATATTCTGTTTGATCTTCTTTATTTCCGGAATAGCAGGCTTCAGTCAAAAGATGTCACTTGGGATCTCACTAAGACTAGAATTTCCAACCTAGAATCTGAAAGTAGTGAACAGTTTGCAAGAGATCTTACGGAAGTCGGTGCACACCGGCTATTCCGATCTAGAGAGAAGCTAAGTGGCCATCTAGAGCAGTTTGAGTTATTCAATAATCAACAACACCGTAACAACCAACAAAATCCCCAATATTTTGAAAGATTAATTGCTGAGAGTCTACAGGATATCTCTGCTGACCTATCATCAACGGCTAACCTCGCCGCTGAGGAAAGTGTTATTACAAACTCCAATACAGAGGAGAATATTTTTGATTACGTGTTATATGATGACAGTGAACCACAGATTGTCTTTGAGGTGAAGTACATCGATAGCTTCTCGCAGAAAATTCACGAGCTGATCCAATCATTTGATCGACTCTCAACAAAGCTACGGAATGCGGGGATCGAATTTGTCTGGATCGTTGATGGGGAGGGCTGGAAAGAGTCACCAGAAAGTATTGAGAAGGCCTACAAGCGCATAATTGATGTCTACAACAGCGAACAGGTAACAACTTCACTTGAAGCAGACATCCGTAATTTCCTTGAGAATGGCCCGGCCGTGAGCGAGGATGAAGTCAAGTTGGATCAGGACACAAATCTAGAAGACTTCAACTAAGGGGATCATTGTGACGACAAGCGATCACAACATCAATATCAGTGATCATACAAATTGGATAGTCACCGGGGCCATAATAGCTATCATTACAAGCCTTGTCTTCCACCAGACGCGTCTCGAGATCGGGACCTCGTTGGAGACTACTCGGACGCTATTGAATTCGTTAGCGATTTCTCAGTCAAGTGCTGTGGCAATCGTCGCATCAGTCACACTGTTGAATGTCCAACTAGTCGCTGATAGATACTCAACAGAGCTGGTCAGATCGTCACTACGGTCATCTTCATTCAAAAAGATCCTTTCTACATTCATTGCCTCTATCGCGTTTGATCTTATTTTGGTGTACAATATTGAGCACTACAGTACAGGCTGGTTTACTATTGCAGTGGTGAGTGTATCGGCATGGGCAGCTATCAATGCGTTTGTTCTATACCAATTTATTTTCAATAGTGTTGGTGTCCTCACACCAAGTAGTCTAATTACGACAATCACAAGGTACGAACCAGTAGAACTTGCAAACCGGACAAGCCCTGTTAGTGATATATCTAATGAATTAGATCCAAAAGAAAGCGGCGGTCAGGAGAAACCGCTTTATCAATTATATGTTATTATTTCAAGCTCTATCGGGACAGTTGACTATAATGTAGTAAAAAAAGGACTACGCGAACTCCATACGCTACTTGAACAAGCTATTACGGGGTTAGAGCAGTCTAAAGGTGAAAAAGTCTGCCAGAACGCATTTCAATTGTATTATCCAAGAATCATCAGCCAGTGTATTGAAAACGACGAGATTGATCAGGCTGAGAAGGCAGTGGAAGATCTCACCGATTTGCTTAAAACACTTGAAACAGATACTGAAGACTGGTATGACGCCCATTTTACAGGCATCCAAGCGTTATTCCGGATTCGCGATGAGAATAAAAATAATACGCTTATCGACGACGAGACAATCCTATCACGGTTAAAACATTTCACTGGTTCATATTGGACAGCTAGCCGACTGGAGTATGTTCTCTCTCATGCCGAAACCGAATTGGTTCAGGAGGGGAGACAAGACTTTTTTGAAAATCTAATTTCGTCAACCCATGCAGGTGTGATCAACAGTAAACAGACAAAGGATGATAAAATGGCTACAGACCCAGTGGAACTCTGGGAGCAAGAGACCGGAAAAGTTCTGACGAACGTAGTTCGCACATTTCGAGCAGCTGACCCACAGGAATCACGACAATTTCTCGAACTCTGGCCTCAGCTTTATGGGCGGAGTATGAGTGACTTGGGGTCCCACAGAGAATGGTTGGTAACCATAATTTTTGAGTTGACAATTTTTCATGTAGCCCATCACACTGACGAATATACGGAAGGAAAGAATACCATACTAGATACTTTGCGAGCAGCACAGCCGGAGATTACACGCCAGAAAATCGAAACACTTCAGAAAGTTTCAGAACAACAGGTGCAGCGGCGTAATGGAGTCGCGATTCTCAGCATCACTAACAACAAGGGCCAAATTGAAACAGCATATCAGCATAGGAGTTTGGCCGAAAACATGGTTTCTGAGGCAATTGACATGTATCGACAGGGGAGCTGGAATACAGACAAAGCGGTTGAGTTTATTCGCAACCAGCCAAGTGTTATCGGTGATCAAGTAGACTGCTGTCGCTTTATGAGTTCACCCGCCAATGCAGAGTATACATTGATTTCGGATCCGGAGACAGCCGATGGACAAATCATCAAGCTCGTTATTTCCGAGGAGATCAATAGTGATTTAGTTGAGTCGTTGTCGTTTGACGGAGTTTCACGCTACATTTGTATCGGCCCCGTTGTGACTGGCGATTTTACTGCACCGCAACTTGAGATCATTAGACGAAGCTTGCCAGAGTTACGCCCACTTGCCCAAACCTCACTATACGATTATTATAATTGGGCCTAGCAGATTTTCTTAAATTGATCTGGGTTTGGAATCCGCGCAGCTGTACAGTTGATCTGTCCTTCAAATGAATGTAAGCGTAAATTTGTTCCATCAACATGAAACAGAACCCATGCTTCGCAAAACTCTCCACACTGGGTACAGTGTCCGGTCGGCGCGTAAGTGTAGGTATGGACTGATCCTTCACCAGTGTGTTCGCCTCCCCATCCACGGACTATCACTACTTCTCCACAAGATGAACAAGCGACAGCAGAAATTACTTCATCAACATTGATATTGTTATGACTTTGGACTGTTGTTCTTCCACGAACAGAGATATATTCCCGTGTTGTCGAACGATCTAAAACTACGCCACGTGTCCCCTGATGAGGTGACTGGACAATATCAGCAAAATCTGAGAGCTCCGCATTTTTGCCCATCGCTTTGATCTGTCTATTCCGTTGATAGCTATTCTGTTAAAGGTATGGTGAGCATGGTGAGGAAAGGCAGTAAGTATCCAATGGAGATCTGGCACGATCAACATATAAAAAGGGGGTGGAGCGGTCCCTACGGCAGTATCAGAACATGGAGAACATCGCCCCCGACCAACCCTTCGTCGATCACTCCGTCTGGGGTGTCAGAGCAGCCATTGATCGCACGGCCCAGGCTGCCGCGGAGGAGACGGAAAATTCGGACTACCACCACGTGAGTTCTCACGACCCTACGCCGGCGATTCGCCCAGCGGTTACTTGTGGAGGAAAACATGAATCCCCAAGTGGTGATGAAGGTCGGCGGTTGGGACTCCTTTCAGGCTATCGAGCCGTATCTCAACGCCCCTACCCCAAACGTCGTTGACGACGCCTTCGAATCTGCCGGGCTTCATGGGTAACGCCCTAGAAAAATTGGTCGGGACTCCCGAGGAACCTCCCGGCAAAAACTAGGGATCGCTTGAATCCCCAGAGACGGGAAGAGAGGAGGCACACGTAATACTCAAATTCGACGGTTTTGATGGAACTGAAATGTCGAAATCGGTCACTCCGCTTGTTAACTGTCCCCTTCTTCGGCAGGGGATTGCACAACGTCTCCGAGGGACCGCACCAGCTGGACCCCGTTCTCGTAGTCGGTGGTGACTCGATACCCGTCCTCGTCCTGTGTAACGACCCCTATGCTCGGGTGTGCGAGGAGCTGGAGGGCGGACCGAACCTCTTTGATGGTCGGGACATCGTCGGAGTCCTCCATGCCTACCACGATCCACCGGACGTCTTCCGCCGTTTCCACAGCCCCATCGGCGCGTTCGAGGGCCCGGATGACTGCGAGGAGGGTCTCTCCGGCGTCAACGCGGTCCTGAATGGATTCGTCGAGGAGATCAAGCCTGTCGTCTTGGAAGGCCCCGGAGCGGGTCAGGAGAGCTAGGGTCTCCTCCGGGGGAACAGCGTATCGGTCCCGGCGGTCGAGGAGCTCCACGAGGTCGTCGACGGCGAGGGTGGTCAGGTCGGTCGTCTCGGCGTTGTCGATGACCTTCGGGGCGAATCCCGGGGCAACCACGATAGCATGGTCGGCACCTCGTTGGCGGCGGTGCTTGTCTACATTAGTGACCTCTAGGGAATTGACCCGCCCATTACCCCGAGCTTTCACTTCGACAACGACGTGTTCTGGGGATCGGATCTCCACGTCGGTATCACCCCCTCCCTCGATCCAGTCGGCGGTACACCCCAGTTTGGAGAAGGCCTTCGCAACGAGTTTCTCAAATTCCTCGTGGGCAGTTCCGTCCGTGCTGGCTGCTCGAAGTTGGTCGGCAAGATCGGGGGTTGGTCCATCATCTTCGTCGTCTTCGTCTTCTTCGTCGTCGACAGGGTGGACACGCTCGCCAGAATCGGTCAGGTCGGCGATGGCGGTCTCGACCGACTCCTCCCCGGCGAGTTGGTCGAGCCGCTTGTCGGCGACCCGAGTGAAACCTTGGGGTCGGTAGGTTTCGTCGTAGCCGACTAGCGTGTTAAACTCCTCGATGTCGACATCGACCTCCTCGACATCTGTCAAGAAGGTCATGTACTCCCAGGGACTCTCGTCGTCCCATCGGCCGTGGTCGACATTCTTTTTCCAGAGGTACTCCGCAAGGTTAGGGTCGTGCCGCAGTTGAAGGACTTGACCCCTCGCGACGAACTTTCCATCATGGTAGACGAGGACGATGTCATTACGCTCAACGTTCCGCCACGTACCAGCTACCGAGGTACCCCAAACGTGGACAAGATCGTCGTCAGATGTAGTCCGGAACAGTTCGAGGTCGTCCTCATCGAGATAGGACTCGATGTCGTCAATAGGATGCCCGTCTCGAACGAACCGCTTGTAGTCCTCGAAAGCGTCGTCGCGACCAGCGGGGAGAATCACAATTCCGGTCATTCATTAAGAGCTACTTTCCGAGACGGATTAATAGCTAGGAACATCCGTCTCTGGACTACGATGAGAGATGGATGGAGTAGTCGTTTTGTGAAAGCATCTCTGAGACGAGGTCGGCGACGGGTACAAGATCAATAAGAGCTGTAGCAAGCGCTGAGTAGTATTCTTCTTCATCCCCGGGCTGATACTTATACATTACAGACAATAGCTTCTTTTTGCTACTAGAGGGGTCAATCTCCACCTTTAGCTGTGAATTACTGTATTCCGATGATTCGACTACGCGAGGTAATGCCTCGAGCAGATCCTCTCGGAAAGCATGATATTGAGGCCCAGAATTCTTGCTCATCGTACCCCGATCCCGTTCCTCAAGTTCAAGAAGAAGTTTGAGGCGACCAGTCTTGAAATGCTCAACACGTGGTTTGTGTTCAAAATGGATGTCAAGACGGCATTCGCCTTCTTTCGCTGAAATCCAGTCCGGAAGACGCAGCTGTCCGTAACTATTTCCTACTGCTCCGCACTTCCAGTTGTGGTCTGTGGCGTTGTTTTCTTGGAGCTCTTTCTGGAGACCATCTGTCCATTCATTCCGAAGGACGTCTTTCACAAACGGTTCAATCGCGTCATCAACTGACTCGATTGCTTCTCTATACTCGAAGTACAGGTCTTTCTTGTGTCGAGTTTCTTTGTCAAGTTCAGTCATCGTTAGCTCTGATTGGATTGTGTTTCTAAAGTCAGTCAGTTGTGCAAGTGTAGGGGTCGGAACGCGATTCGACTGCGCAGAGATAACCGAGTCAAATACTGGTATCAAATCAGTCCAGTTGATATCGACAAATGCCTCAGATTTACTCATAGGGCTCTGCTCGGGGCTGATATAGAGATATACCGCTTGGTCATACTTCTTAGTAGAAGGTGGAACAATATCGGTATCAGCCGCGTAGCGTTCTGTTTGTGAGGATTCGCCACCACCTTCAGTAGAATCAATTTTTAATTCGAGACAGAGAAACCACTCCCCTTTGTCATAAACAACGATATCTGGTCTATTACCGTTCTCCGTGGAAACTTCTTGTTCAACGGTAACCGTACTGAGTAGGTATGGATCAGTTGGCGGCCCACTATCTGAAATGCATCCCAACGTACGAAGCTGTTCAATAAATTCGCTCAGGAAATCTGTTTCAAGTCCGTGAGATTGTGAGGGATCTAATAAGTACCTAAGATACGCTTGCCAAGCTCCCTCCTCACGTGTGAGGCTAAACACTTCAAACGAAGTCTTGGGCGGGACTTCCTGCTCTGAGATCTGTTCGACCTCAGATTGGAGAGACTCGAGTTGCTGTTCAATCGTCACGTAGGCATACGCACATCCGGTTGCAATAAAGTACAGTATTTGACAGATGCTTGCAACTAGTATTCTCCAAATTAGTCGAAGAAAAGTCTATACGGCTGCCCGTATTCGACCGTGTCATACGTGATGACCCGCAAACAAGTCGGGCGAAACGCCGGGAACTCGGGACGGATCAACGTCTCCGGTTCCGAACTCGACAAACTCGGTCTCGAGATCGGTGACGCGGTCGACGTCGAAGTCGCCGACGCGACGGCCGTTGCGCATGCCCTCATCGACAGCAAGGAATCGGACGAATATCTCATCGTAACTCCTGCCTAACGGATGCAAAGTTCACTCACCTACCGCACGAACCGTGACCTGTTCTCTAACTACTACCTCGACGAGCATCTCCCCGAGACGGAGGAGTGGGCCGAGGTCGACGACGACGAACTAGAAGCCGCGTACGACGAGATTGTCGATCTCTACGACCGGGAGAAGAGCACGGCCCCGAAGCGGAACGAGTCCCAGCTGGAGGAGAAGTTCATCCGGCCGATGTTCCGGAAGCTGGGGATTCCCTTCGAGGTCGAAGAGAGCACAAGTCGAACGCAGCGCCGACCGGACTACGGCTTCTTCGAGACCGAGAACGCCGCGCGTGACGCCTTCGAGCGCCGCGAAGGGGGAGGCAACTTCTACGAAAACGCGGTCGCTGTCGCCGACGCCAAGCGCTGGGGACGGCCGCTCGACACACGTGGAAGCGGTGAGCACAAGCGAGATTTCGAGAACCCGAGCTACCAGATCCACGTCTACCTCCAAGAGACACCTGCCCGGTGGGCGGTGCTGACGGACGGGAAGAAGTGGCGGCTCTACTACGGCCCGACGAGCCATCGTCTCGACTCCTACTACGAGGTCGATCTTCCAACCGTCCTCGAGAAGGGCGATCTTGAGGATTTCAAGTATTTCTACCTCTTCTTCCGTCACGGTGCGTTTCTAGAAGACGCTGGAGGCGACTGCTTCCTCGACGACGTCTACGACGAGTCCAACGTCTTCGCACAGGACCTCGGAGAGGACCTCCAAGACAACATCTATGAGGCGATCAAGATCCTCTCGGAGGGGTATCTCCAATACCCTGACAACGACCTCGACGAGGATGACCTAGACCTCGTCCACGACTCCTCGTTGATCTACCTCTACCGGCTCATCTTCGTCCTGTACGCGGAAGCTGAGGGGCGGGACCTGCTGGACACGGACAACGAGATCTACGAGCAGTCCTACAGCCTGAACTCCCTCAAGCAGGAGGTCGCCGCGGAGCTCGATAGCGGTGATCCGAAGTATCGCGACTGGCAGGACGACCTGAGCTCACGGCTCGACGAGTTATTCGAGCTGATCGACCAAGGAAGCAAGTCGCGCGGGATTCCTAAGGAAGACCTGCACATCCCGGCATACAACGGCGGCCTATTTCGGACTGACCCGGATGAGGACGACGACCCCGAAGCCCGGTTCCTCGCGGAGCATACGGTGGGCGACGCCTACCTTGCCCGTGTCATCGAGTTGCTCACGCGGAGCAAGCAGGGGAACGGTGGCGGGAAGATCTTCGTCGACTACTCGTCGCTCGATGTACGTCACCTCGGCAGTATATATGAAGGGCTCTTGGAGTACCAGCTACACGTTGCTGACGAACCGCTTACAATCGATGACGGCGAGTATGTCGAGGCAAACGAAGGTGACGGAGTATTTATTGAGACGGGCGAGGTGTACCTCACGACGGGCAGTGGTGAGCGCAAAGCAACTGGGTCATATTACACTCCCGAGTACGTTGTCGAATATATCGTCGACGAAACGCTTGGCCCTCTTGTAGATGATATCCGAGAGGATCTAGTCGGACAGACCACCTACCGAAAGGGCGACGACGAGGCGGGAACGTTCGCGGAGGAATTCGCAGAGCGAATATTCGAATTGAAAATTCTCGATCCGGCGATGGGAAGCGGACACTTCCTCACGAGCGCGGTCGACTACCTTGCACGCGAGATCATCGACGCCCAAGAACGACAAGCAGCCCAACAAGGGATTGAGACCGTCGAGGAGGATCACGATATCAACTGGGCGCGCAGAAAGGTCGCCCAGCGATGCATCTACGGGGTTGACCTGAATCCGCTCGCAACCGAACTCGCGAAGGTATCTCTGTGGCTGCGGACACTCGCGGCCGAGCAGCCTCTCGCATTCCTCGATCACCACCTAAAGACGGGGAATTCGTTGGTCGGCAGCGACATCAAGGACGTGCTCACTAACGGTGACAATTCCGAGACAGGTGACGGGCAGTTAACCTTGCAGCAGTCGTTTGCCCATACACGTCAGCGTGCCTTAGAACACGTGATGAACCGGTTCCAAGATCTACTCTCTATTGACAACGAGACGCTGGAAGATGCCAAAGAAATGGAAGATGTTTACGATGAGGTTCGCGACGACCCTCTCTACCGACATCTGCTGGCGATGGCAAACGTCCACACCGCGGCACAGTTCGGGCTAGACATTCCAAGCGATGCCGATAAGCGGATGGCGGAGGCGCTGCGGAGCAATTCGTGGACGGATATTGAGGGTCAGGACTGGTTCGTGGACGCACAAACGATGGCCTCTGAGGAGCGCTTCTTCCACTGGGAATTGGAGTTCCCAGTCGCCTTCTACGATGCAGACGGGGATCGGAGAGAGGATGCTGGGTTTGACGCAGTAATTGGAAATCCCCCATATATCAGCGTCACAAATCTTGATCCGAAGTTGCGTCAATATCTCACAGATACAGAAGAATATCGAACCGCTACCGGCCGATACGATGCCTATATCGTATTCTTCGAAAAGAGCATAGAATTATCACGTCCGGGGGGCCTTACGTCTATGATTATACCAATTAAATGGGCAATCTACGGGAATGGAAGGGTTCTACGTGACATGCTATTAGAAGAAGTAAGCTTAGAATCGCTAATTAATATCTCACAAGCGGAGGTCTTCGATGGACCAACGACATATCCTTGCATACCTGTTGTGGCGAATAAAACACCTGCTCCGGATCAAGAGGTTTCGGTGATCAATATTCCACCGGATAATCCAGAATATATCTCCCAAGGACTAGAATCGCTCCTTTCAACAGAATTGGCAGTTCGGATTCCATTAGAACGATTCAAACTCGCCCCACGAAAGGTATTCTGTCCATTTTTGAATGATCGAAATTGGCGGATCCACTCCAAACTTCACGAAAACTCCACCGAGGTTGGTGATAAGTACCGTTTGGAACAAGCAATCAGAATGGGTAGCGCCTCAGCACGTGAGAAACTATTTACTAATTCTCCTCCTGAAAATGAACGAGGTAACTACCATCCAGTTGTTGACGGTGAGCATATTGAGCGGTTTACTGTCAACTGGGATGGGAGATATCTCAAGTACGATCCCGATGAATTGTATAATGCAAAAAGCAAGGAGCTCCTAGATCAGCCGAAGATTCTGCTGAAACGTATCGCTGAACGACTCACAGCAGCTTACGACGGTGGTGTTGATGGCGACTACTATTACCCCCTAAATACCGTATATACGCTTACTAAAGAGCAGGGAACTATTGAAGATCAAGAGACGCATCCACTATTTGAAACAGGATTGTTGAATTCAACATTACTCGATTGGGAATATAAGCTATTGTTCGCAGCTATTGGTATCCGTGGAGGGTATATTGAATTCCGAGAGTATATTGACCATCTGCCTCTCAAGAATGTCTCATTTACTTCCACAGAAGACGAAAGATCTGAATTAGTAGATGAATATTGGAAAACGGTAATTGATCGGATCGAATCAGCAAATTTCGATGCTGCTGCTACCGCAGAGAGTGTATTTGAATCTGAATCTCCCGAAGAGATATCTCACGATCTGATTGTGAAAGCGGTTGATAAAATAGCTGAACGAAGACAGGAGGCAAATCAAATAAACGTAGATTTGACCGATTATATCAACGATTATGAACAAACAACCTCCGTCTCAGATATTCCGGGATATCAACCAGCACCCGATAGGGGAACAACTGTTCTTTCAAAGACGACGGAATCTCTTGAGGGCTTAAGAGTAGGTAGTGCATCTGTACAGAAAAAACAGGGAAAAACAGTCGTTCAACTCACAGCACGATACAAGCCCGATGATGAAGAGGACTATGAGACGGATCAGTGGGGGTACACAGAAACAGAACCGATTACGGTTGCAGAATATATCGGTCTTACAAAGAAACAGGAAGCGCTTGTATCTGAGTTTATCCCCTATGCTGTCGAAGAGGCCGGTGGGTTTGCTGGGTTCCGAAGTAACGCGACTAAGACAAATTCACTAATTGCTCGGTTTGAACAAATGGAAATTCCTGCGCTTGAGGATGTAGAGGACTCCTTGGATCTATTCATTTCGAACAAACAGCGGTACGACCGCCTAGTCCAAGGTTCCGATTCACTTGATTCATACGTCGACCACCTAGTTTTCAGGTTGTACGATCTAAATGAAGATGAGATAGAACTTGTTATGAGAGGAGGTGTATCTGGATAGCTAGTTGCTTAGTTGCTATCTGTTTAGCATAGTAACGACTAACATGACTCCCTATTAATGCTCAAAGGATGCCCACAGTAGAATACCTCAACTACGAAGTGCTCGACGACCACGGCTGGTCGATGGACGACGACAACCTCTTCGAGGAGGCCGCCGAGGCCGACCTCGACGCAGAGGACTACGGCACCCTCGACGTGAATCAGGGCGAGTACATCCTCGAATCCGCTGAGGCGCAGGGCTACGACTGGCCCTTCTCGTGCCGTGCCGGCGCCTGCGCGAACTGCGCGTCGATCGTGAAGGAAGGCGACATCGAGATGGACATGCAGCAGATCCTCTCCGACGAGGAGGTCGAAGAGAAGAACGTCCGCCTCACCTGCATCGGGAGCCCGGCGACCGACGAGGTCAAGATCGTCTACAACGCGAAACACCTCGACTACCTGCAGAACCGCGTCATTTAGACCTGAAAAGCTGTATCAATATTTTTAATGGTGTTCAACGTCGGTGATCACATCACGTTCGCCGGCGGCAAGGGGGAAATCTCCAAGATAGAGGACCGCCCGAACGGAGGTCAGCTGCTACATGTGTACACCACAGAGGGTCAGCTCCGAAAACTTCCGAGCGGCTTGCCTCATATTGAGAAGATCGACTCTATTGTCGACCGACTTGCGACCAAACGGGTTGATGATCCGGTTTACCACGACCTCCGAGAACGCGCAACCCGCCTCGACCTCGCGTACCGCTACGACCGGTTCCTTTCATTGACGAACAACCGCATCGAGATCGAACCGTACCAAGTCCAAGCCGCCTACGAGATCCTCAACTCGTACGACCACCGCTACCTCATCGGTGACGAGGTTGGCCTCGGGAAGACCATCGAGGCCGGGATCGTCATCGAGGAGCTCATCGCTCGAGGCCGTGCCGACCGTGTCCTCATCGTTGCGCCCGCTCCCCATACGGTCCAGTGGCAGGAGGAAATGCGCGAGAAGTTCGACCAGAACTTCGTCATCTACGACCGCGAAACCGTCCGGTCGAAACGCCAGTCGCACCCGAACCAGAACGTTTGGGCACAGGAGGATTTCAGCATCACCTCCGTGGACTTCGCCAAGCAGTCCACCCATGAGACGGGCTCAGACGCAGTCTCGCCTATCGACGCGCTCGACAACCTCGAACCCGAGTGGGACGTCGCCGTATTCGACGAGGCCCACCACCTGACCGCCAGACGGTCGAGTGACGACTCGGTGGAACGCACCCAGCGCTACCGCGTCGGCGAGGCCGTCGCGAACAACTCCGACGCGCTACTGCTGCTCACCGGAACGCCGCACAAGGGCAAGTCTGACCAGTTCTACTTCCTCATCAGCCTGCTCGACCCGTACCGCTTCGGCCACGAGTCCCAGATCGAACCCCAGGTCCTCGACGACCTGATGATACGCCGTCTGAAGGTCGACATGTACGAGACGGACGGGACCCGTATGTTCCCGAGAAGAACATCGAGGCGCTTGGCGTCGAGATGTCCCCAGCCGAGCGCAAGCTGTACGACGACGTCACCGAGTACACGGAAATTCTCGAATACCTCCGCGACGATATCTCCCCCGAGCACGACATCGCGCAGGTGTACGGTGACCTCAACCAAGACCGTCGCCGTCGCGAGATGGAGAAATTCGAAGAGGAGGCCACCAAAATGCTCGCAACCAACGCGGCACAGGAGGGGCTCAACCTCTAGTTCGCCCACATCATGGTGAACTACGACCCCCTTTTAGAACCCGACCCGCATCGACCAGCGGATCGGACGACCCCACCGGTACGGCTAGGAGCACACCCTCGAGATCCTTTCGCTGCTCTCCGAGAAGACCGACCAGATCGAAGCCGACCTCGGGATGCGTTCTGACCTGATGGGTCGCGTGCTCAAAGACATCTTTTGTCGGTGTAGACGGTGTGTACGTACGATTGTGATTTCTCCGATAGTCTCAAAAGGTTAGTTCTGAGAGTCTCAATCAGTTCTTAAGCCACTAATGTAGCATAAGTAGGTCACTTTACGCGAGTCGAGATGGTACTATGCTACTAATTCACAATGAACCTCCTGCAGTCGAGGGTTTTTTAATTCACGTTCGGACGAGTACGACATGACGGGTACAGACCGTATCACAGCAACTGACCAGCGGATTCTTTCGATCCTTGCTGGAGACAACTATCGACGTAAAGATTTTGAGGAGATCGTAGATGTTTCAAATCCGAGTCGGAATGTCGACCGGCTGAAAAATGAGAGTCTTGTCGAGCCAGTTACTGAGAGGAGTGCAACGTACCGGATCACGACTGACGGAGTCATCGAACTCAGAAGGTGTGCTCTACCCAATGAGATGGTAGACAGAGCCGAGTACCGTGGTGGATTCGCGATCAAAAATTGGGTGAACGTGACAAACCTGTCACCGACGCATTTCCATGTGATGTACGCTATCGATGCTTTCCAAGATACAACGGTTCAACAGATTCGGAAGTGCGTAAAGGAGCTGAATATCCCGCTATACGTCAAGATCAATAGTAACCACGGTGAAGCGGTGAATCTCACTTTCTACAGGGAGATCTGTAACCAATTGGCCGCCGATGGTTTTCTCGATGTCACTGATCAAGATGATAGTGACGTACCAGTGTACACGCTAACCACTATGGGCGAAAAGATCGTACACAGTGACCGACTTTGGGCCGTGTCAGGATGGGAGGGGTTGGTAACGGCACTTTTGACTGAAGATGATAGTATCGACGCTGCTGCTAAAGCCGACGATTATGTTGTTTCAGCGTCTCTTGCGTCTGATCCCGGTGATTCCTCTCACGTCGATGCTCAAGAAACAGGTCGAACCGCGGGACATACTGACGCATTTACTCAGTAGTTTCCAAGCGTAACGAGAGACCCAGAATCTACCTGCTACTACAGGCTTGGTTTTGCAATTAGAGAGCCTAACTGGACCACGCTGCGTAACATCCAATTCTGTTGGCCTCACCACGCGGCCGGGGAGGCGCGCGCGGTGCGCGTTGGAACTGACGAGAAAGAGAGACAAGCCACGGTCGTTCCTACCATACTGCTGATAACTGATTACATCGCGTACTCGTCTCTTCAAAAATCGAGGGATAAAGCCCTGATAATCATCGGTAAACATACCCTGAGACTTATGCTCGTGTCTTAGATAGACGACAGCAAGATGGGCGAACGCCGGAGCGCACTGAGGGACGTCTTGCAGTTTTCTCAGTACCGACAGATGTTGCGCACGGCGGCACAGATTGACGACCGACAGGAGAGTGTCGCGCTCTTCTTTTTCCTCGTGACGATGGGCCGGCTCGGAATGCGCATCGGCGAGGTGATCCATATGGAAGAGTCGTGGTACGATCCAGAACGGTCGGTAATATCTGTCCCGCCTCACTCCTCTTGTGACTGCGGACTCTGCCGTCATTACGCTCGCCAGTATGCAGATAGACACGATCTTGATTTCGAGAATGTCCTCGAGAGCTACTGGAAAGTAAAAGACGGCTCAGACCGAGATATTCACGTCCCGACCCGACGAGATCGGCTCATCATTGAGCTCTATTTCGACACTGTCCCGTACACTAGGGTGAGTTATTCGACAGTCAGTCGGCGGTTGAAGAAACTAGCCGAGCTGACTGACGAGGTAGACCCAGATCGTGTCTACCCTCATATGCTTCGAGCTACGGCTGCCACGGCACTCATGTGGTCAGGCTTCCGTCAGCCGACCCTCGATCAGCAGTTTGGGTGGCAAGATGAGAAGACAAAAGAACGGTACGCTCAGAAGACAGCGTGGCGCGCCAAGCAGGACTACGATCGCGTCTTGGAGCGAGGTGGTGGTTCGCCAGAGAAGATCCGGCAGGATCCACCAACATACGAAGATCTTCGTCCGGATTCAGAAGAGGACCTGATCACGGTCCAAAGCTGGGCAGTCGATAAGTCTGTGAATGCCCATCCCCGCGGTCGGGATCCTGAGGAGCAGCTCCGCCTTGACGAATATGTCGAAGGCGATGCGTCGGCTGCTTTTGAGCCGATTTCGCCGGCCGTTGTAGCGCGTGCTCGCCGTGAGAAACGCGCGATGGCTCACGATCCGGATGCGGCTACGCCCACACGCAAGCACTGTGTTGGTGTCTTCGCAATGTGTGCGGTCTTCGCCACGGTACTAACAGTGACGGCGGCGATTGAAGGGGGGTCTTTCTCCGACCCGACGACGCTCCCGCAGTCCTTTGCTGGATTGCCGCTCGGGGCTGCGTACGCACTATGGGATATCGATATAGACGAAAGCACGTCGGTAGAGTAGAAAACTAACGGCTGTGTAAAACGATATTTAAAAACTGTTTTATTTTGAACAGCCAGTGTCAGCCGTCCCGTAGCTATTTTGTGTGATTATTAAAGCACGAAGCGACTGGCCGGAGAGCCATGCTGAATCTTTGGGAAAATCATTCGGGAGTATGCCGCTTTTTTAATCATCAGAGACTGCTTCGTTTGCTGGTGATGTATCGGTTTTGAGTGTTGGTTGCTCCGAGTTGGTCACTACCGGCTCGATTACTTGGCCGATTCTCTTCCCTGCGACGGGAGGGACGGCGTTTCCTATCTGCCTAAACCAGCTCGTGAACGATCCAAGGAAGATATACTCATCCGAGAACGACTGCAGTCGTGCTGCCTCACGAGGCGTGATTCCACGGTTTCGAGACGGGTCAGAGCGCTCTTCGTCTGAGTATGCGTGTTCGTAGAAATCCGGCAACACGTAGCCGTTAGCGTCTTTAGCTAAGTGAGCCACAATTGTCGGCGCGGGCTTGGACCACCGGAGCATCCGGTACTTGTCTCCAAACCGTTGCTCCTCTGCAGTTCCAACATCATACTCGATGTATTCGGCATATTCGCCATCAGAACCGTATTTTACGTCCCACCCTGTATCGCCCGGTTCAAGTGCCTCATCAAACAGGATCCGATCTTTCTCCATCGGGTGCTCTCTAGCCAAATGGTTGAAACAGAGACTGGTACCTGAATTGAGGCGGTGTGTATTGACGTAGTCACTTTTCGAACCTCGTCCAACCTTCGAGAGAACTTTTCCACCCTCGCCTCGGCGGAGACGAGGGAGTCCTGAGAGACCTTGCTGAATGCTGTATGTCTCATCTTCGACTGGAATCTCATCCAGTAATTCTGCTGCATTCGACGAGTTTTGCTCTACGAGATCCTTTCGTACTCCAAAAAGTAGCACCCGTTCTCGTTTCTGCGGGATACCCAGTTCGGTCATATCTTGGACTCGGTACTCAACGTCATAGCCAAGTCCCGTCTCATCGAGTAATTCAAGATCTTCAATTACCCAGTCAATTACTCGAACCCCGGTATCTCCGACTTCGTTGATCATCCCCTCAACGTTCTCCATGACGATGACCTTGGGTCGAAGTTCCTCGACGGTCTGTACGTACTGTGTATAGAGTGTTGTGCGGTCATCGTCGAGGATACTGTAGTCCTCGTCGCCTGCTCGACGTGAGCGGTATCCAGCTTGTGAAAGGGATTGACACGGCGGACCACCGACGAGAATGTCTGGACGACCAACTGTTTCTCTAATTTGCTGAGCTAAATCGATCTCCTGAACATCCCCACAGACGACATCTTCGTGGGGAATCTCTGGATGATTTAGCCGATAGGTAGCGACAGAATCTGGGTCGATATCGATTGCCCATCGAACATCAAACTCAGTCTGTCTCAGCCCAGAGGATAATCCACCGGCACCAGCGAACAAATCCACGGCAGTGGGCCCGTCTCGATCCCGTTGTTGGTGTCGGAGACGGTGCGTGAGTAGGAACTTCCTGATCTCGCATGTCTCACCACACACGTCCCCTCCCGCAGTGATCGCATGCGTTGCAAGTGCCCTGTACAAGGGCGCAATCTGTCGATCAATTAGTTTGTCTTCTAGCTTACGACGGCGGCCCACTTCTCTCTGGATATCCGCCGGATCGATGAGACCGAGTGAACAAAGTAATTCGTCGACCTGCTGGTCTACAGGCCAGACAGGTTTGTCGAAGGCCGTCTGGAGCAGCCACCATGCGTCCCCTTCCTGAATCCCGCGAATTTCCGTGAAGAAGTCCACGTAGGTCCGATACTGTACTCTGGAAAACTCTTTGAGCGTCACTCCATCCGTGTAATGCGCTTTTTCAACAGCGGATAGGAGTTGTTGAAGTCGGGAAACACGCTCTGAGCTAATTCCCTTCCCACGACCAAATTTACCGAGCGCTGCTGAAAGTGTGTCTTTCTGGAGGGACCTGATATCTGCCCAATCTCCATGCTGCTCCCGTAGCGCACGAACTGCTTCGCGAGGCCATCGTTCGAAAAATCGTTGTGCTGGCGATTCAACCGGACCGGCCAACACGACAGCAGCTACTGCATCGAGGGGGTCGTCGCTACCAGATAATGGATCCTCACAGAAACAGAGGCTGTCGTCTCGATGAGACCCTCGCTCGATCGCAGTATAACGGCATGTCTCACTACGCCCGTCGCGCTTCCGAGCAAGTCGTTCAGGCGTCGCACCAACACATCCGACCGGTGGCATTCGTTGCTTTCGCGTATGGGCGGCAGTCAAAGTATCAATAAGAAATTCGATGTTGTCGAAGACCAATTCTTTATGAATGTCACGTTCCGTTTGTGAAGCTGATTGGATCAGCTCCACTGGAGAACCGGAAGACGTGACCGACTCTGGCATATCCGGTCTTATATTGGCTTTAGGGATAAACCTAAGCACAACCGTCTTGTTTATATTCGAATATCTCACTGAGATTCATATAGTCCCGCGGTGACTCGACTTATGATAGGGGTCATCGAGGGCATGGCCCTTATGACAGCCGGCGTTGTAGTCGTCAACATCAACCCTCTCGGTCCCACCGTCATACCAACCTTCATCTCGGGCGATCAGCTCGGGTGGCTTACAGAGTAACTACCATGGCCATAGGAATCGACTTAGGGGAAGAATCCCCAGCCGATGACGAACGCATTGCCCGACACCTGCGCGAGACGGTGTTGAAACAAGTTCGCGGTGACATCGACGAGCGAGTCAAACGCGACTTTCCCAGCGATCGATTCTTTGCTGGGGCGCTGGCACCGGGAAGTGAGGATCAACTCGACGATCCGGATGACGATCTCCAGTCGAAAATGGAACCCAGTGGTCTTGGTGCCACTGTCCGCGTACGAGGTGGTAACAACGGTGACGCGCTAATCCTGAGCATCAACGCAAGTGTGTGGGTGCGAGTCAACCCCACTTACGACGAGATGGTGAATCGGGACTCGTTCGTCGCGCTTGGTGACCGAGATGCTGACGACGAAGGCGACAGCCTTCTCCCTGTCTTCGAGCGTATCTCTCTCGACGTACCACCAATCGAGATTCCTGCCCATGTGCTCCAGACACCGACACGAGACACACCGGAGATAGTTCAGGAGCGCACTCAGAAGGCGTTTGAAGAAGCATTCTCTGACGCTCGAACGTACGCTCGCGAGAACTACGACCTCTACGTTGAGACCGAAGACGACGACACTGTCCCGACGGCTGCCTTAGAGGACGAGGAAAGCTTCCACGGCTACCTCTCCGAACGGACTGCTGAAGGAACACCTGCGCTTCCCGAATGGCACGCTACGCTGGCTGTGGAAGTGATAGCCGACGAAGAGAACAACGACGACAGCACCATTGTCGACTTCGAAATAGCAAACGAGGCGGTCCAGAACCGTGAGGACGCAATCTACACAGTTCGGGACCCCACACTGTTCGAGGTAAATCTCGAACTTCAGACGAGCGGCGACCTCGAGTTTGTGCCTTTCACTTTCGATCCGCTCCCGGAGGATTTCCGATATAATCGAGACCTCTGGGGACACGGGCGAAACTGTACGATCACTGCACCCAATCGTAACGACCAAGAGGTGAACGAGGAGGGCGTACCTCCCGGTCGTCGGGCGCCCGCTGCGATGCCGACAGCGACCAAACTCGAGACTCAATACATCCCCGAATACCGCCAGCTCGTTTACGAGTCCGCAGATCGTGATGTTGACGCTGCGTTCGAAACTCTCGCTGACTTAGACGATGGTGGTCTCGCTCTCCTCGACGATATCGCTACAGAGATGCGGCGGTATCTTAACGAAGAGTACAACGCCGCACTGGAACAGTATCGAAAGCGAGACGACTGGAACGACGATCCGGTGACGGGTGATCTCGCAGATTTCAACGAGGACCGCGATGCCTTCGAACGTGAGATTAAGCGGTTCGAACGTGGAATTCAGTGTCTTCGGCAGCATCCCGAAACCGTCGGGCGTGCCTTCGAGTTAATGAACGAGGCAATGGATCGGATGCACGAGTTCTCCGGTTGGCGGCTCTTCCAACTCGTGTTCATCATCATGGAGATCCCCGATGTGGCGAGTCGCGAGTACGACGAATGGAGCGAGGTTAGTTGGCGTAACGGCTCAACCGAGGATCGGGCAGAAGACGCCGATTCGGCGCTCGACATCGTTGACGTCCTCTGGTTCCCAACTGGTGGCGGAAAGACCGAGGCATTCCTCGGCGTTGCTGTCTGGAGCATGTTCTTCGATCGGCTCCGCGGCAAGAACTTCGGGGTCACTGCTTGGACGAAATTCCCGCTTCGGCTCCTCTCACTTCAGCAGTTCCAGCGCATGACCGAGACCGTAATGTATGCCGACTTGGTCCGACGTGAACAGTCAGATATCGGTTCACATCCCTCTCGGCCATTTTCAATGGGGTACCTCGTCGGGAAAGCAAACACACCAAACGCACTCACGGGATACGATAACAATAATCATAAGCGGTATCAAGGTCCTTCTGGAGAGAACCTCCGTCGTGAGGCGAAGGTTGTCCCGAGCTGTCCGGCCTGTGGTTCGGATATCGAAGTCCAAATTACGGAAGATGACCATCGACTGACGCACTGCTGTACCGCAAGTAGCTTCGACTGTCCGTGGCAGTCACGGTCACTCAACCCGAGCGAACCTTACGGTGAAGAGGAACTCCCGGTCCACGTCGTTGATAACGAGCTGTACCGGTACGCACCGACGATCATTGCGGGCACGATCGACAAGATCACTGCGATCGGTTATCAGCGCAAGTTCGCCCACCTTATCACGGGTGAGATGGACCTCGAGTGTCCGATTCACGGGTTCGCCAGCCTAGGTGAGTGCACGGAAAAATACGGTTGTCCGATCGACAAAGAAGAATTTAGCGACATGGCTCGCCCTGTCGAACCGTACGATCCGGCGCCGTCGCTGATGGTCCCTGACGAACTCCACCTGCTGGAAGAGAGTATGGGTAGCTTCGATGGTCACTACGAGACCGGGGTCGCTGAACTACAGGATCTCGTTGAAGCTGGCAAAACAAAGGTTATCGCACCGACAGCGACAATTACTGGGTTTGAAGACCAAGTCCATAACTTGTTCATGCGTCCGGCCGAACGATTCCCCTCGCCCGGGCCATACCTACGCGAGAACTTCTATGCGCAGGAACGCGCGGAGACTCAGCGGTATTATATCGGGTTAGTCCCGCACGGAAAGACACATATCAACTCCATCATTGACCTCCTGTTCTACTACCATCGAGAGATCCAGAACCTGTTCCGTGAAGCGCTGGATAATCCGAAGCAAGTACTGACTGGGACTACGCTTGAGGGAACAGATACCACGGCACCACTTGAGGCTGACTCTATCGATGAGGTACTGGCACTGCTAAGTTATTACAGCACCAGCATCACCTATCTGTTATCGAAGAAGGACGGCGACCGCCTCGACCAATCCATCGTCTCTCAGTTAGATGCCTACCTCCAGAAAGATGGCCGACCACCACTAGCATCTGAGCGCATGACTGGCGGGACTGGCTTTGAGACCATCATGGAGGTATTGGATATCGTCGAGGATCCGTGGGACGAAGACGCCGACAAACAGATTCTTAACCGTCTAATCGATCGGGGGGTGCTTGAGGAGGATATTTCAGATTCTGTGCTGTCGCTACGCAGTACACTCGAAGATAGCCTCGACGAGGAGAACGAAGTCGTCGATAGCGATCAGTTCGAGACTGAGCGAGCCGACGCGAGCGAAGATTCCCGAGAAGCGCTTGCTTGGCTGTTGGCAAGCCGGCTTAATACGATTACGGCGACGAATATGATTGCCCACGGGGTCGACGTTGACCGTTTCAATATGATGACGTTCTTCGGGATGCCTCGAGGAACGGCCGAGTACATTCAAGCGAGTTCCCGTGCCGGCCGATCACGACCAGGACTTGTGTTCAACGTCGCTCACCCTATCCGGGAGCGCGACTTGAGCCATTACCACTTCTTCGAAAAGTACCACGCGTTCCTCGACAGACTCGTCGAACCCGTCCCGATCAACCGGTGGGCAAAAAACAGTGTCAAGCAGACTCATCCGGGATTGTTCATGGGATTAATTCTCAATCACTATATGTATCAAGAGGGGGCCGGAAATCTCTACTTCGGTGACAACGCCGAAGAGTTCGCCGACTCGGTTGACGAGGGAGAATTACGCCAGCAGATGCTGGGAATGTTCGGCGATCCAGACGACCATGAGGAGTTCAAAGGAGATATAGAGGACCTCACGAGGGAGGCACTCTCTCAGCTTCGTCTCGACGACGACCAGTGGACGAGTGGGCGTATCAAACGCTCGCCGATGCGGAGTCTTCGAGACGTTGACGAGCAGCTACCCATTCGGTCGGAGTACCGCTATCGGGAGATCTTCGAGACCCTTGACAACCGGTGACCAACAATGAGCATGCAACGTAGCCGCCACCAGATCCTGTATCAGTTCCTCCCCGGGAACACCTTCGACTACAGCGACAAGCGCGGCATCTGGCAAGTGAACCGCCTCGAAACGACTGATGCGAGTGGCCAAGTCGACCGCGAATATATCGTCGACCGCGTCTTCGCCCGTGCAAAAAACTGGGAGGGCGGCGAACAGGGATTCACCTCCAACAAAACAGGACACTACGATTTCGCCGCGCCGGAGGAAGTGCGCGCTCGTCCATTCCCGACGACCTTCTACTGTACGAGCTGTCAGAAGGCACACGGGTACTACTCCGCAGATGATCTCAGCGGGAAGAACCAAGCCCTGAAATGCGAACGCTCGGGCTGTAACGGCGATCTGAAACAGTACCAGTTCGTTAGTGTTCACAGCTGTGGGGAAATCAGACGACTGTACCCGCGGAAATGTCCCGATCACGGTGACCAGTACATCATCCTCGATACGCAAGACAGCCAGCGGGCTCAAAACTTCCACTGGCGTTGTAACATCTGCGGTTGGGATACCCGGGTGAGCTACTCTCAGAACTGTGATTGTGACTACGTTCCCCCATCTGCGGATGACCCAGACGACGACAAGATGTACACGACGGTCCACCGTGCGGGATCGACATACTATCCCCACTATTTGACCACAGTCAATCTACACGCATCGGGTATCGGTCATCTACGAGGCAGCGAGGATGGATCACGAAAGGCTATCGCCAAACAGCTCGGTCTCTCTGATTCGCCTCTGAAGTCCGTCGACATGGCCGAGGGAATCGAAGGAGCGGAGATCGACGATGACCGAAAGATCGAGGTATATCAGACGGAATCCGGGGTCGAATCGCTGGACGAAGCCGAAGACTGGCTCCGAGAGCACGGAGAAATCGACAGCCAAACCGTTGGTGAATCCATCTCGGAGTTAATCGATCTCAAAGCCGACGATGATTCCTTCGAGATGACAGATGCTGGCGACGAGCTTCTCCAGTACGTCCTCAGTCTCGAAGAACTCACCGCGCACACGCTCGCAGAGCTAGAGGAAGACGCCCGACAACAAGGCTTCCCTCGAAAGGCAGACACGATCGCCACGTACTCGGATGACCTCGAGCGCTTAGGTCTGAAAGAGGTGCGTGTTATCGAGGATTTCCCCGTCCAGACTTTCGTCTACGGCTATACGAGGGGCGGCCGAGAAGAGGACGAGGCCAAGCTGAATGCCTTCTCCCAGAATGCCAGCAGTGGAGACGGAACACCGATATTCGTGGACACTTCGGAGACGGAAGCAACGCAATTCGACCTCGATCCCGCAGCGGTACTCCTCTGGTTGGCTGTCAATATTCCCGAAACGAGTAACAAACGCGACGTCCGCGGAGAGATCACTCTGCCCGAACTACCCACGGACCCTTCCAAAGCAGATCTCGAACGGGGGCGAGCTGCTATTGAGGAACTCTCGCGCGCAGAGCAGTGGGCATTTCTGCTGAATCATCTTGACCCAGTTGACCAGTACGGTCGCTTCGAAACCAGCACCGACGATACCGTTGAGGGCAAAGTCACGAAATACGTGTTCGAGATGCTACACACGCTCTCTCACGTCCTGCTCAAGCAGGCCAGCACGATCAGCGGATTCGACCGAACGAACCTGAGTGAGTTCCTCTTCCCACGGGCACTCTCTCTGGTGATCTACACCAACAATCGCGAGGAGTTCAATATCGGCGGCATGACTACGATGGTTGAACAGCAGCTGGATGACCTCCTCGGGCAAGCCCGTGCTCACGGAAACGACTGTATGATGGACCCAGTCTGTTCACAGCGCGACGGAGCCTGCCTCTCCTGCCTCCACGTGAGCGAGATCAGCTGTTCGTACTTCAACCAAGTTCTCTGTCGGGACTACCTGTTTGGCAGTCGGCCGAACACGGACCGCTCCATTGCAGGGTTCTGGCGCCTGTAGCGTCCACGTGACTTCCCACCACCTATGACCAGATACAAATCGGAGATCGAGCGAGCCCTCGCCATTGCAGACATCCTCGATCACAACGCGATGCTGCTCGACGAGATAGAAGGGAACCTGCTCCTCGCTGCGGGCCGCAGAGAACAGCTTTCACCTGCGGCACTGGCTCGAGATACCGATCTTAGTCGCGAGGCCGCAACCGATCTTTTCCGACAGTTGGGTGAGTCAAATGCCGTTGAACGCAGCCGCTACAAGACTGAGCTGGTCGAAACGAGTTTCCATGTCAGTGCCGACCGGATTCGAGGCATCTTCACGCAAGTCCGAGAGGCGATTCAAATTCTGGAGGCGCACGAAGATCGAGTGCCGAGAACGACTGTCACTCCACTCATCACGTTTCCCAACGACCCAGCATTCGACGGGGTAACGTCGGCCTCTTTCGGCATGGAGAGTCTACTTTCGACTCTCGCAAGCCAAGTCAAACGCTGCGACGACGAGATCGTGTTACTCTCTCCGTTTTTCGAAGGAGATGGATTCGGCCGGCTCGCTGATGTCCTGCTTGACGCTCTCGAACGAGATGTTAGCCTCACGATCGTCACCCGCTACCTCGCTGATACGGGTTCGCATAACTACGCCGTCATCCAGTCATTCATGGACCGGGTGGCTGCGGAGGGGCTTACGTCTCGGGTTTCACTCATCGATTACACTGTGTGGGACGATGATACGCCGATCACAGAGCAACATCAAAACGGAGAGAACCCGAAATTCACGCTCCATGCGAAAGTGATGTTGTTCGATACCCGAGCGGTGTACGTCGGTAGCGCGAACGTCACTGATTACGGTTTTAATCGCTATCTCGAGATGGGTGTGCTTCTCGAGGGAGCGAAAGTCACGTCCTTCCGCCAACTCTGTGACCATCTGCTTGATTCGGAAGGTGCGGTTGAAGTAAGAATATGAGAGTAGATTTCGACTGATATCTCTCATCTCATCGTTTCACAGGGGCAATAAAATTACCAGACTGAACCGGCTTTGGCTCCTGTGGAACGTATTATTTGTATGCGAGATGGGCGTTTCGAGATCGTGGAGGAGGCAGTCGAAGAAGAGTAACAGGGGCTGGCGTTATTTCGTGTGGAGAAGTTCGCATCTGAAACCGTATTATCACTCCTCTGACCGCTCTCGGAGGAGTCTCCGTTCGGAGATCGGGTCCGGAGTACCGGGCTGGAAATCCTCCAAGAATGTCTCGTATTCGAACGCGTCACCCCATATCTCATCCTCAGACAGACCGACGTCCAGTCGGACGATCAGAATTCCGAGTGAGAGGCTGTTTTCCTGTTGCTTCCCGTGGAGTAATTCGAAATCAACCACCAGATATCGGAAGGGGAGTGTGTCTGCGAGTTCCCGCAATTCCTCATCAGTATATCCGATCGAGTTGTCCTCCGCAAATGCCTGTTCCCTGAATACCTCGTCATAACTCGGATATCTCGCAAACTCCGAATAATATTCGTCTTCCTTGTCGACGTGTTTGTCGTAGACAGCGACTTCCATGATTCCACTCGCGGAGAAGTGGCCTATCGGGTGGTGATTGAAATCACTCTCTTCAACGGGTTCAAATTCGACCGTGAAGTCGAAGTCTTGGTCTGTCTCTTCCTCCTCAAGATACTGTCCACGTGATATGAGTGTAGAATCGTCGTTGGCGCTTTCTCTCCTACTCAGAGGCGTGGATCGAGATTCAAGCTTCCATTCCTGTGATTCGCTTTCGACTAACTGCGGGTTTTCTCTCGTACCCGCCCGTTCAAAATCAGTTATCAGCCTCGAATGGGTGACCAGTTCAAGATCTGTCGCCGAGTCCGACCCTAAATTGGAGAGTGATACGGTGAACTGAGGGCGGAAGCGGTCTGTTCCACTGTATCGGAGTGCCTTGAGACGGACGTCAGGAGAGTTGAGCTCTTGGAGAAATTCGTGTTGGTCGTCCTGTGTTCGGCTCATGTCGATGTACACCAATAACAGGAGGAAACTGAGGACCAACCCTCCGACTGCCCCAAGTGCCTGTATCTGTCTATTATCAAATATATTTGGATTTATCGCGGCAAATAGCAGGGATGTGAACAGGGGTACGATAATGACAAAAGAAAATAAAAAAAGCTCCTCTATTCGTGATTCCAAAACAAGTGTTGTCTTCTTTTTTACCATATACCACATGACAAATCAGGTATTTAATAATATTCCGGATCCGGCTATCGAGCCTTCTTGATTTGTTCTCTGTTTGGCCGCTACAACCACGAGATCCCGGCGTTCAGTTCGTGTAAGAACTCCGGTTGTATGCGTGCGTTTGACGGGAGTGAAAGCTGTTGACCTTCGCGCTCAACGATTGTCTCTCGAAGGATGGGATGTGCTGGGTCAAATGACGGACTCGTCCGAATCCGGTACTCGCTGTCGAGAGTGAAGAGTGCGGCGTCGAAGGCCCGATGGTGAAGCGGGTTCAGTACGAGCACGTTTTCTGGGTGTTCCGCGAGTTCGGGACGCTGACGCCGTGGCAGGATATGCGCGAGATCAAGCAGTGGCTCCTCTCGGATTCCCGTCATCGCGCACGCATTGCCGTAGCGCTCGAACGTTTCCGTCCGGAACGCCTCACTCACCATAGTTTCGGTCGTCTCGTAGCGACGGATCCGCCCGTCCGTATCGAGCGTCTCGCCGGTAGGCCACTGTGCGATCTCTCCGGCTTCAACCCAGCGCTTCCACACGTCCGGCGCGTCGCTGTCGTCGTTCATTTGCGCCCGACTGTGTAGCCACGAAACGGGGACTGCCTGCGTGTTGAGTATCGAAAAGTGGAAGAGATAGTTCGGAACCCGCGCTCCGGAGTCGTCTTGGTACGATTGCACCTCGAAGTGGTCAGGAACGCATAAGCCACAGAATTCCACGATCCCCTTCTCCGGTTTCCTGAAAACGAGGACTGGAGGAACGTCCTCACGTCGACCTGATGCTACCTTGTCGAAGGCCTTCTTTATTTTCTGGTTCTGCGTCGACTCATCGTATCGGACACTCGTCTTCGCGTCACCCCAGTAGCTCACGTAGCCGGCGTTGACCGCGAGCGTGTCTTCCCACGGGTCGTCGTGTTGAGAAACTCCGACATCGTTCGAGACGAGCACAAGTGCCGCGAGCAAATCTGACCGATCTGCTCCAAGGTCGCGGATGCCGCCAGTATTCTTGATTCCGCTATTTAGCGGCCCACGAATCCAACGTAGGAACTGATCCTCTGCGTTTCTGAAGCTTCCAGTGTCTCGGTAGACTTCGCCAACACGGAACGCATGGTCCATTATATCCAGATAATGATATTCTTATAACAAAAACACACCGGGGACATATGCGCAAAGTCGAGGAGCCCACCTGCTGAGATATCCAGTTCAACACAGTATTTCTGATTAACAGTACTTAATTTCGCCTTCAGCATCGAAATCGAGGAAAGAGCAAGCGCTAGGCAAAAAGTATCCTTCGAAACAGGTTACTCAGAAATAATCACTGCCGCATTTACGAGATCGTTCGTCTTCGGCAATACGGATTCTTCCTCTCGTAGCTGCTCGAACTCTTGCTTCCGTTCCTCTTTCAGTTCCTCAAGTTTTGAACGGGCGCGCTTGACGTTCAGCTCCATGTCCTTTCCACGCTTGACATCCTTTTTCCAGTCTTCGAGACGAGTCTGCCACGTTTCGATGGCGTTATCGAAGTAACGTTCTGCGTGCTTGCGCTTGATCTCGACAGCGTCTCGTTTGTCCTCTTCAGCATTCTCCGCCATCTCTTCTACCGTCCGCTGTGCTTCCCGTTTCGCTTTCTCAACGAGTTCGTCAGCCTGCTGAATCACTTTCTCGACCTGCTCATGACTCTCTGCGGTATCCGGAGAAACGTAGCTACACGTTTCGGGAACACTATCCGTAACATCGCCTTCGAGTGGAATATATAACGGAACGAACTCTTCAGTTTCATCGGTTCCATCTGCAGCCTCATAACCGAGCCGGAAGTTACAGAGGAGTCCAGGCGTCTGTGCGTCCTCGGACGTTCGCTTGACGGTTGTCAGACCGTCCATCCAGTCGCCGTCGAGGCAGTAATCTACAATACCTCTCACAAGGGGGTGGTTAACTGAGATGAACTCAACACCTCGGTTTTCTTTTGCGAGTGCCTGATCGAATGTGGCTCGAGTATACGAGCTCTGGACGTCGTCATTCTCCAAGTCTATCACAGCCGGTGTATCGATACCATAGATGTCGCTCCCGGATTCGGACGACTTCCGCTGAATCTCTCCGTCTAGTTCTTTGAAGAATAGCTCCAGTAATTCTCTGACTGCGTCTTGTCCTACGTGGTCCTGCCTACTTTCTCGGATCAGCTCTTGGACCTCATCGAGCTCTGATTCACCGAAATGGTCCTCTATCAAGAAATTGTCTTGGATTTTCTTGACCGCCTCTTTTCGCTCTTTGATGACCTCGTCGATATCCTCGACCACTTTGTCGCCGGGTTCGTTCTTAGCGACAGCATCCATGATTCGATCTTCGAGATCAAAGTCATCATTGTCGAGAACCATCCCGAGGACGTCCGAGCTGACGCCGAGGTCTTCCTCGATGGTATCTATCTTTTCAACGAGTTGCTCGAGGATATCACTTTCACGGGTATCCTCGACGAATAGGTTGTATATATTTACTTTCTGGTCTTGACCATACCGATGCAGACGCCCCATCCGCTGGTCTATCCGGATGGGATTCCACGGGAGGTCGTAGTTCACCATAATATGGGCAAACTGGAGATTGATCCCTTCCCGTGCAGCATCAGTCGCTAGCATAATATTCGCCTCAGACCGGAACTTCTCGACTTGCTCTCGCCGCTGAGACTGGGCTAGCCCACCG